>CAUZVF010001125.1:0-2705 GCA_963582955.1 Planctomycetota bacterium | reverse complement strand
CGCATTCTCGCGATCGGCCGCGGCATGAAAGTCACCTCGTTGTGGCGGGGCCATTTTGTATGCCCGCCCGGGGCCGCGAAAAGACATGAATTCGCAACTCGAACCGGACATTTGAAAATGGCTGTGCCATACACTTGATGGTGCCGCGAACGGAACCTAAACCAATCATTGCTTCGTATCAACTCGAAAGGTGGATCCGTGTCCGCGTCACTCACTCGAAACTGGGCCGCGTTTTCGGGGTTCGATCCGAATGCCGGCACCGTCGTTCGTCAACCGCCGGGAGAAGGAAAAGGCTATTGGGCGGGAGCTCCCGGAGTCTATTTCGATTCTGAGTCGGAGATGTTCTATCTGAGCTACCGGCTGCGACGTCCACGCGGAGTCGAACCCGATCGCGGCGCCGAGACCAAGATCGCCCGTAGCAAAGACGGTGTCGAATTCGAAGACATCTGGACGGGACAGAAAGAAACGCTCAACTCGACAAGTATTGAGCGATGCGCTTTGACGCGTCTGCCCGACGGCAAGTGGGCTCTTTACGTCAGTTATGTCGATCCGGCCGATGGCCGTTGGCGAACCGACATCGTCGAGGCCGACACACCCGACAGCTTCGATCTCGCCGAATGCCAACCGATCCTGACCGCCGCCGACATCAATGCCGAAGGAGTCAAGGATCCGTTCGTATTCCAAATTGCCGGCTTGTACCACATGATCCTCAGCTACGCGACGGCCGACCCCGACACAACTTCCGGTGAACTGCACGGTACACACGACGCCTACAACACGGGACTGATCAAGTCTCGAACGGGTTTGGCCACCAGCGACGACGGACGACTGTGGCATTGGGAAGGTGAAATCTTCGGTCCCAGCAGATCAGGCTGGGACAAATACTGCGCACGCATGGGAACCGTCTGGCAACAAGACAGCGTCTGGCTGGCCTTGTACGACGGCTCGGCCGATGTCAGCGAGAATTATGAAGAACGCTGTGGGTTGGCCTTTAGTTTTGACCTCCGAACTTTTCACCGAGTCACGCGAATTGGACCACTGATGGAGCAACCGCATGCGGAGGGTGCGTTACGCTATTTCGATGTTTTGCAAACCTCAAATGCCACTCATTTCTATTACGAGACCGCTCGTCCCGATGGTTCGCACGATTTGCGAGTTTTCGTGCAAAAGGAAACCAGACATGACGTTCTCCAAAAGTGAATGTTAAGATAAAGGATAAATCGCCCGAATCGAAAGTCGGCTTT
Source organism: Planctomycetota bacterium (assembly GCA_963582955.1). GTDB lineage: Bacteria > Planctomycetota > Planctomycetia > Planctomycetales > Planctomycetaceae > CAUZVF01. Next base: position 1,461 of record CAUZVF010001125.1, on the reverse strand, counting down.
AGCCGACCAAGTGTCTGCCACCGGCTTCAGCCGGTGGGTAGAATGAGTCAACAAAGTGAGTAGCCGGCTTTAGCCGGGCTTCTCGAACCGACTTCAGTCATTCCGCGCCAACTCGAAACATCTCAAACTGAGAAGCCAGCCCGAGCCAACGTTTCCAAGGATCTCCGCAATGCCGACACAATTCCGGCAGCATACGATCAATCGCGTCTTGATCGGACTGGTTCTTCTCTTTGCGATTCAACAGCCGGCGTTATCAGCCGAATCACCCAACCGACAGAATCCCGTCTCCGCAAAGAAACTGTTCGTCAACACAATCAAACCATTGCTTCAAAAGAAGTGTCTCGGCTGCCACGGTGACAAAGACGACATTGCCGGGCAGCTCGACATGAGAACGCGGACCACGCTTTTGAAAGGTGGCGACAACGGCCCAGCTGTGGTACCGGGAAAACCCAACAAGAGCCGGTTGTATCTGTCGGTGTTACGCGACGCTGATCTGGTCATGCCGCCCAAAGACCGGAACAAGCTCACGGCCACAGAGATCGCCGCGCTGAAAGCGTGGATTCTGGCGGGAGCGCCGTGGTTCAATCTCGAAACAAGAAATGGAAAAACTGGAGAATGGCAGGCCGATTCTGACGACGCCGTCACTGTCGCGACCAGCGGAGGACTCTCACCGGATTGGACAAACCGCAAGTACAAGCCCGCCGACATCTGGTCGTATCGGCCGGTTCAGCGACACGCTGTGCCGTGGAAGACGCTGAAATCCAAATCACGGAATGCGATCGACGCGTTCGTTGCTCGCAAGTTGATCGCTCACAAGCTCACACCAGCCGCTGCGGCTGACAAACGGACGTTGCTCCGCCGAGTCACGTTGGGCCTGACCGGTCTGCCACCAACGCCGGAAGAAATCGACGCATTCCTGAAAGATGAATCGCCCAACGCTTACGCAGAGGTCATCAAGCGGCTGATGAACAGCAAGCACTATGGCGAACACGCCACGCGGCATTGGCTCGATGTCGTGCGGTACGCTGACACCAGCGGCTATTCGAACGATTACGAACGTCCCAACGCGTGGCGTTACCGAGATTATGTCATCCGCAGCTTCAACAACGACAAGCCATTCGACCGATTCATCATCGAACAAATCGCCGGCGACGAGCTGGATGCCTCGAATCCTGAGTTGTTGATCGCGGTTGGATTCCTACGGATGGGTCCGTGGGAACACACCGGCATGAGTGTCGCGACCGTGACGCGTCAGTTGTTCCTCGACGACATTACCAACAGTGTCGGCGTCACGTTCTTGGCCCAAGGATTGCGTTGTGCAAAATGCCACGACCACAAATTCGATCCGATTCCCACGCGCGATTATTACCGCATGCAGGCCGCGTTCGCTCCGGTTCAATTTGCCGACCGACAGGTCGCCTACCAACCGTACGAAAATATTTCCAGCTTTGTGGAAAGTAA
>CAUZVF010001124.1:0-2706 GCA_963582955.1 Planctomycetota bacterium | reverse complement strand
GTGTGCTGTGGAAGACGCAACAATGGTCTGTCGGCAAGAGTTCTCCGATCCACGTCAACGGGCGGATTTACGCCTGTGAAGACAACGGAAAATTGCTTGTCGTTGACGCAAAGACGGGCGAGCTAATTGCGACCCAACGGCTGCGAGGTCCGATGCGCAGCAGTCCGCTGTATGTTGACGGCAAGATTTTCCTCTGCACGGAAAACAGCATTTGGTGGACATTGAAACCAACCGACGATGGCGTCGAAGTCGTGCATCGCGCACGCTTACAGGCTGGCAATTCGTACGGATCACCAATTGTCTCGCACGGCCGTCTGTATGTTCCGACGACCGACGCTCTGTATTGCATCGGAAATGCCGAAAACAAGCCATCGGCCGATCCGCTGCCGGAACCAGCCCAAGAGACTCCGGCATCGGACGACGACGAAGTTGCCCTCATCCAGGTCGTCCCGGTCGAAACTCTCTTGAAACCGACTCGCAATGGCCAAAAGCTGCAGTACCAAGCGCACTTGTACAATTCGAACGGCCAGTTTCTCAAGAAAGCGACGATCGATAACAGCGATAAGATTAAGTTCTCAATCGTCGGTCCTGGAAAAATCGACGAGAAAACGGGGCTGTACATCACGCCGGACGAAAACGTTCACGAGGGAGTGAGGGTTACGGCAACCTTCGGAAAACTGACCGGATCGGCGCGAATCCGCGTGATTCCCGATTTACCGTGGAATTTCGATTTCTCGGACGGACAGATTCCAATTACATGGATTGGATGTCGCTATCGCCATCTTGTTGTCGACCACGATTTGTTCACGAAACTGACCAAGAAGAATCCGCTTGCTGGACAGCTTTATCTTTATCTGATGTCAAATTTTACGAATCAGGCCAAAGACGTAGTCGTCTATAATGACAAATCACCAAGGCTTCCTTGGACCGAGTTTCTGCGGTTTTTGCATTTGGTTGAACAGGCAACCGACCTCGACAAAGCCAAGGCGGCGATCGACCCGGCTCTTGCCTTGCTCAAGGAAGAAAAAGTCGTGTCCGAATGGTCGTGGGATGCGTTGGACGTTAGCCCGCAGTTGACCGTCAATCGTGGCGAGCAAAAAATTGATGGGAATGGCGTGATGCTGAAAATTACGACGATTCCCAAAGGCAAACGCAGCCAGGGCTGGATCGGATACCCCGAATTCCAAGACTACACCTTTCAAACTGACGTTTATGGAATGTTCAAGAACGGAAAATTGCCAGATATCGGCATAACGGTTCAGCGATATGTTTTCGACTTAATGGGAGCCAGCCAGAAACTACAAATTCGAACGTGGCACACTCAGTTGGACCGCATGTCGAAGGAACTCCCATTCACGTGGGAGACAAAAGTTTGGTACACCATGAAGTTCCAAGCCTCGCACGAAGGACAAAAGGCGATCGTGAAAGGAAAAGTTTGGAAACGTGGCGATCCAGAACCGGAAAAATGGATGATCGAAGCCACGGACGAATTCGGCAACGTGAACGGCAGCCCTGGATTCTTTGGTAATGCCTTTGACGCCGAATTGTTTTACGACAATATCAAAATCACGAAAAACGAAATCAAGATCACGAAAAACGAATAGCGTGTCATCGGTCCGCGTATCATCAACAGACCCCGCCTGGCGGCAGCACTCCCAATTCTTCCCTCCTTCCCGAACCACAAGGTGGAAACCTCATGAAGAAATCGATCACTCTTGCGGCACTGGCATGCTGTATTGCGATTGCCGGGCTAATCGTCTCGAAGTTGACATTCGCGGATGCCAAGAGCGGATATAATCCAACGGACGCGGCACTGAGTTACATCAGCAAGCTAAAAGTCGGCAAAGGCGACTGGCCGCAATGGTCGGGTTGGAATGGCCGCAACAATACTCCGCGGGGTGTCGGCATCGCCACCGACTGGGATGTCAACAGCGGCAAGAACATCAAATGGCGAATGCCGCTGGGTTCGCAAACCTATGGAAACGTCGTGGTGGCAAACGGCCACGCCTACGTCGGGACGAATAACGGCAACGGCTACATTAAGCGGTTTCCCCCGACCGTTGACCTCGGTTGCTTGATTTGCTTCGACGAGAAGACCGGCAAATTCCTGTGGCAGCACTCCAGCACGAAACTTCCTGCCGGCCGAGTTGTCGATTGGCCACTGCAGGGCATCTGTTGTGCTCCGTTTGTCGATGGCGAACGGTTGTGGTACGTGACCAGTCGTGGAACTGTCTGCTGTCTCGACACCGAAGGGTTTCACGATGGCGAGAACGACGGCCCCTACAAGGCAGAAGCCAACGAAAACAAAGACGAAGGCGACATGGTCTGGGAATTCGACATGATGGGCAAGCTGGGCACGTTCCAGCACAACATGTGTGCGTGCTCTGTCACCTGCTCGGGTGACATTCTGCTGGTCAATACGTCCAACGGAGTTGACAACGGGCATATCAATCTGCCGTCACCCAACGCACCCAGCTTCTTTGCACTCGACCGCAACAACGGCAAAGTTCTCTGGACCGACAAGTCGCCGGGAACCAACGTTCTGCACGGCCAATGGTCGTCGCCGACTGTCGGAGAATTTGGCGGCAAGACGCAAGCGATATTCGCTGGCGGAGACGGTTGGGTGTACAGTTTCGACCCGCAAGGCGACGGCAAAGGTAACTCGAAGTTGTATTGGAAATTTGACTGTAATCCGAAACGTAGCGT
>CAUZVF010001123.1:0-2710 GCA_963582955.1 Planctomycetota bacterium | reverse complement strand
TGGTCCGACCAGAGTCTTCACGCCGAGCGATTCCGTCAGGATCTTTCCTGACAGCGGTTTCCCTTGCTCCGTGTGCACAACCCAGACACCCTTGCTGAGCCACGCGGAAAAGAGAGACCGCAACGGGACATCCGTCTCGCCAGTGGCGGTCTGAAATCGAATCGACTTGAAAGTAGGCTCGCCCACGATGCGGGCACCGTCGTTCAACTCGATAGCAACCTGCCAATCCGGGCTTGCCGAGAGCGCGGGGCAGGCGTATCCCATCAAACATGCGCAGGCGACGGTAGTAGTGATCGAGCAAGCTCTCATCGTCACACCTCATGGTCTTTGGAGTGCGATGACTTGTCATCGCTTTGGATTTAAGACAGCTAACGCGAGAAGTTCAGAGGACGCCGCGCGAATTCGCGAGGGAAAGCGGTGACAAGTCACCGCACTCCAAAGAATGATCAATGTTGCAATCACGATAACGTTTCACGACGTCGTTGCCTCGGGTTGTTGTGTCCAATTGTTGCCTCGACAAAACTGAGAACGGCTGGTGATAGAATTCAGCGAATCCAGCTTCGCAAAACAGGTTCCCAGGCGACGGTGATCACGACATTCCATCGGACACCTCTTCAACAAAATATTCTTCAATTGCCGATCGAATCTCATCCCGAATGCGGCGGAACACGGCGCGTTTTTCGTCGTCCGAGCCTTCGGCTTCGGCGGGATCGAAGAATGGCCAATGCAACCGTTCGACGTCGCCGGGGAACACGGGGCACTCGCGTTCGGCCGAATTGCAAACGCTGATGATCAAGTTCGGCGGCGTTCCTTCCGGCGGCAGAAACTCATTGAGTGATTTGCTCCGCTGCCGCGAAATGTCGATGTCCAGCTCGTCCATGACTTTGACCGCCATCGGGTGGACGTAACCCGATGGCCTCGCGCCCGCCGACAAGCTGGCGAACCGATCGCCGGCCAGATATTCGAGCCAGCCTTCCGCCATCTGGCTGCGGCACGAGTTGCCAGTACAAAGAAAAAGAACACGTCGTTTTTCCGTGGGCATGTTGTTTGTTCCGGACGGTTCCAAGAAAAGACGCTAGCGAAAGTAGAATTCTACCGAGCTCGTCAGTATCCTGCACACTTCCCGACGCCGTCGGAAAATGTCAAATTGGTCGGCCCGTCAAGAAACTGCACTGAAGCCCAAAGCAGCACTGTCTTAAGGAGCGATGAAGAGATGACACCTAAGGAATTCTTCGATTTTGCAAAAGAACACAACGCCGAGATGGTCGACCTGAAGTTCTGTGATCTTTTGGGAACCTGGCAACACTGCTCGTACCCGATCGACGTCCTGGACGAAGGCACGTTTGAAGACGGTTTGGGATTCGACGGCTCGTCGATCCGCGGTTGGCAGGCGATTAACAACTCGGACATGTTGGCCGTACCCGATGCTTCCAGCGCCAGGCTGGATCCGTTCTTCGCCGAGCCGACGATCAGCGTGCTGGCCGACATCGTCGACCCGATCACCAAAGAGAATTACAACAAGGACCCCCGCAACGTTGCCAAAAAGGGATTGGCCTATCTGGCACAGACCGGAATCGCCGACACGTGTTTCGTCGGGCCGGAACCGGAATTCTTCATCTTCGACGACATCCGCTACGCGTCTTCGCAAAGCCAGTCGATGTACGAGATCGATTCGGTCGAAGCGGCTTGGAACACCGGTCGCGCGGAAGAAGGCGGCAACTTGGGTCATAAGCCGGCCTTCAAGGGCGGTTACTTTCCGGTTTCGCCGACCGACAGCTTCGGTGACTTGCGAGCCGAAATGGTCAACGAAATGCGCAAGATCGGCATCATCGTCGAAGCGCATCACCACGAAGTCGGCACGGCCGGCCAAGCGGAAATTGACATGGAGTTCGCTCCGCTGCTGAAGATGGCGGATCAATTCATGTGGTACAAGTACATCGTCAAGAACGTCGCCAAACGGAATGGCAAGACTGCGACGTTCATGCCCAAGCCGATCTTCGAAGACAACGGCTCGGGCATGCACACGCACATGTCGTTGTGGAAAGAAGGCCAGCCGCTGTTCGCCGGCGACGGCTATGCCGGGTTGAGCGACACGGCGATCAACGCTGTCGGCGGTCTGCTGAAACACGGCCGCTCCATCTTGGCGTTTGCCGCTCCGACCGCGAATTCCTATCACCGCTTGGTGCCGGGCTTTGAAGCTCCGGTGACGCTGGCGATGTCGCAACGCAACCGATCGGCGGCCGTGCGAATTCCGATGTACTCGAACAACCCGAAGGCCAAGCGGGCGGAATTCCGCTGCCCCGATCCTTCGTGCAACGGCTACATCATGTTCACCGCCATGATGATGGCAATGATCGACGGCATCCAGAACAAGATCGATCCGGGCGACCCGCTCGACCGCGACATCTATGACATGACGCCGGAAGAGTTGGCCGAAACCAACACCACGCCCGCTTCGCTGGAAGAAGCCGTGCAAGCTCTGGAACAGGACCACGAGTACTTGACCAAAGGCGACGTGTTCACCGACGATCTGATCGACACGTGGGTCAGTTGGAAACGCGAAGAAGAACTGGATCAGTTGCGGCTGCGACCGCATCCGTACGAATTCGATCTGTACTACAATTGCTAAGCGGTAGGTCGGATTGCCAATCCGACCGAAAAACCACACAGAAAAACCACACAGACGGATTAGCAATCCGTCCTACAGACT
>CAUZVF010001122.1:0-2717 GCA_963582955.1 Planctomycetota bacterium | reverse complement strand
ACGGCTCAGCCACGAATGCCGCAGTCCAATAATTGCTCGAAAGGCATATTGTGGGCGTCCGAGATGAAACGTGCTCACGCTGAGTGCCAACAACCCAAAGAACACTGCGCTAACGGAATGCGCCGGCCGGATTCCGCTGACCGTTTCGCTGCCGACAATCCAATTCAAAACCAATTCAATCAAAAACGCGCCCACCGACAACTGCGTTAGCACCAACATCAATACGAGTGCGCAATGGGCATGCTCGGCCTTGACCGAATAGTAATCGGCTGGCAACAGATTGCGTGGCAGAACTCGTTTCGTCTTGTACGTGGTTGTGGGCAGAGTGATCTGAGATTCGGGAGCTCCGGGCAAAAACAGATTCGTTTCGGAATCCTCGATCACCTGTTGCTTGTTGACGATCTGAATCGAAATTGCCGCGTGTGGACACGCTTGAACGCAAGCGGGTGCCTCGCCAACCGCCAACCGATCGCTGCACATGTCGCATTTGCGAACAATGCCTTTCTCTTTGTTGTATTTCGGCACGTCATACGGACACGCGAGCGTGCAATACTGACAGCCAAAGCACTGGTCATCCAGATGGATCACGATGCCGGTCTTCGTATCCTTCTCGTACGCATCGACCGGGCACACATTCATACAAGCTGGATCGAGACAGTGATGACAGGCCGACGTCACGTGTTGAAGCACGGGGAGTTCCGTCGTTCCCCCGTGCAAGAATCCGACATCCCGCCACGACTCGTTGTCGTCCAGCCCATTCAGCGAATGACAAGCCGTCACACAGGCCTTGCAACCGGAGCACGCATCGAGATCCACCTCGAATGCGTATTGTTCGCCCAGTAACCGTTCGAGTAGCGACACCGGTTGCGCATCAGTCTTCTCGATGACGGGAAGACCGATTTGCGTGTTGTGTTCGAGACTTTCGGTTTGTAAAAGCCTTTCAGGGTTTCGGTTCATAGTTTCCCCGCAAACCCAGCGTGCGCTCGCAAGCTCGCGACGCTGGGCTGTAGAGTTCAACCGCTTCGCGGTACGGATTCTCGGCGGATGAGCAAAAGCGCGAAAGAACCGCGAAGCGGTTCAACTCTCCAGCCCAGGGTCGCGCCAGCGCACCCTGGGTACACAATCGCCGGATATAACGAACCCTGAAAGGGTTCTACAAACCAATCTCACCTGGACCATCCAAATTGAGCCCAACCATGTCGCAATCATTAACCCAGATCTACCTGCACATCGTTTATTCAACAAAACACCGCCAACCGTTTCTGCAAGACAAACAAATCCGCGAACGTATGCATGCATATCTAGTCGGCGCCTGCGGCAATTTGAATTGTCCATCTTTGATCGTTGGTGGCGTCGAAGACCACGTTCACGTTCTTTGCCGATTTGGAAAGACAATCACGATTTCGAATCTGATTCGCGAATTGAAACGTGAATCGTCGAAGTGGATCAAGAAGGAGTACCCAGAACAGTCCGAATTCTATTGGCAATCCGGATACGGCGCATTTTCCATCAGCCCATCGCACGTTGATGGATTGAAGAAGTACATTGCCGATCAGGAGGAACATCATCGACACGAGAGTTTCAAAGAGGAATTCCGGCGTTTGTGCAAAAAATACGGTGTTGAAATCAATGAACGGTACGTTTGGGATTGATCTATCGGTTTGGCGTTTGATGTGTTTCGGATTGTAAAACCCTTTCAGGGTTTCGGTTCATAGTTTCCCCGCGAACCCAGCGTCTGCTCGCAAGCTCGCGACGCTGGGCTGGAGAGTTCAACCGCTTCGCGGTACTGATTCTCGCCGGATGAGCAAAAGCGCGAAAGAACCACGAAGCGGTTCAACTCCCCAGCCCAGGGTCGCGCCAGCGCACCTTGGATAACGGTTATGAAGCGAGATGTACCCCGAAGGGGTTCGACAACGCGAGATGTTGATCGGGAAGAAGTTTTCATACCGTCACTACCTCCGGATTCACTTCACACGATGTCGCCATGCTGCAGCCGATTTCCGTTGCCAACTGACGATCAAGAACTCGTTGCGGCGGGAGTTGCAGATACACATCTCCGTCCGCGACTTTCACCGGGAAAACTTTGACGGCGTATTCGTCGCCACTCAGACTCTCGTCCGATTGCAACGAGAACGTTTTCTTGTGCAACGGGCAGGCGACTTTCGGTGTTCCCTGTTGTTCGCCGATCATGCCCCGCGACAGCACGAACGCCTTGCGGTGCGGACACATTTGTTGGCAGGCGTACCATTCATTCCGGCTGGTGAAATTGAAGACGGCGATCTGGACTTTTCCGTACTTCACCGTCATGCCGCCGTCTTTGGGGAAGTCGCCAGTCGTGCCGACTTTGACCCACGTTTTTTCGGCGGTCGCCTCGCGTTCAATATCCGTCTCTTTCCTTTCATTCAGAAGTTTGACTTGATCGAGTGACACGAATTCCGATGGCCAGTCGCCGGGCCGCAGTTGGCCGCGTTCGGTGACTATCTCGATGCACGATTCCTCTTCGTCCGTGTTGACGAACTGCCGGAACCACTTGCGGTGTTGTGGATTGTTGACGGCCTCGGCCCATTCGCATTTGTAACTGGCGACCAGAAACTGCATCCGCTCTTCCAACTCGTCGCAGATACCCAACTTGTCTTCGACAACGACATCACGGATGTGATCGATACCGCCTTCCAGCTTTTCACACCAGACCGACGTGCGAGTCAGCTTGTCGGCCG
>CAUZVF010001121.1:0-2719 GCA_963582955.1 Planctomycetota bacterium | reverse complement strand
GGAGTGGGCAATTCGACGGAGACCTTGATCGATCCGTCGTCGCCGGTGGCTGCACCTTTTAACATGCCGAGCGAGGCCAACGTGCGGCCGATTTGTGGATCAACCAAGCCGTTCAAAGCTTCAAGGACTTCGGATTCGCTGATCTGAGTGTCAGCCATTTTAGGTTTCTCTTTCGATTATCGAATGGGTCACGCCGAACGCGGCAAAGCCGCCATCAAAATCAAACAAAACGTCGTTCCATAGCACGGACGTCGCATTCATCCTGCAAACGTTTTAGCAGTGGCCATTCCCTGTGACAACGCAGTGTCGTGGAACTCTGCTCACAATTGACGACGGCAAAATTGGGCCAAGTCATCACCCGAGACGGGATCGACAAGGAATGCGCTGGCTCCCAATTCACGGGCGGGCCATTCCAGGTCTTTCGTTTCAGGCGATGCGATGGCGACAATTGCAGGTGTGCCTTCAACGTCGGGCAATGAACGCAGGAATTGAAGGCACTCACCGGTTCCAGCGGCCAAATCGAGTACGACGACAGCCCTCGGGTCGTCGGCCAACACGCTGCTTAATTCACGAGCCGACGCACAGCTTCTGACACGGACATTCTGATCGAGCATCTGGCGCTGCAATTCTGGAGTCCAGCGGGGTCGTTGTTCCAATATCAAGATTCTCGATTGGGCCAAAGCTCGATGCTCCCGCAATTCTCTTTCTCTTTTCAGAGGATCGATCCGTTTCGGCTGCACAAAATGAGTGAGCAATTATTGTTGCCGAAAACTCCGCCGCAGCCCAGAATGAAAATGGTAAGAACGAAAACGTTAACTTGCTGATTCGCGAGAGGGCAATTACCTTACGAAGACTCCGCCACTTAGTAACTGTAGAAAAACTAATTCCCGATTTAGTTCCGTTCGTTTAACGGCAAGCCGAAGGTGACGACGTGTGTAGAATCCGATTCACGCCACGAAGCGCGGTCGCCTTCGGCTTGCCGTTAAACGAGGAAGTCAATGTTTCACACTTTCTTAATACTAAACGGTACCGAGAGAAACTGACATGTCCGACGAAGCAAAACCGATTGTCAACATCATCATGGGCAGCCAATCTGACTGGGAGACCATGAAGCACTCACGCGATATGCTGCAAGAGTTTGGCGTTCCGTGTGAATGCCGAGTCTTGTCGGCTCATCGTACGCCGCGTGAAACCGAGCAATTCGTCAGAACTGCCGAGGAGCGGGGAGTCGAAGTCATCATCGCGGCCGCCGGCGGCGCGGCTCATCTGGCGGGAGTTACGGCGGCCAACACGGTGTTGCCAGTCCTTGGAGTTCCCATGACCGGCTGGGCTCTGGATGGATTAGACGCACTGCTGGCGACGGTCCAAATGCCGCGTGGGATTCCCGTCGGAACATTGGCGATCGGAAAGGCCGGAGCCGTCAACGCGGCGTTGCTGGCAATCAGCATCATTTCGGCAACACGCCCCGAACTGCGCCAAAAAATCCACCGCTATCGGGAACAACAAGCGGAGACGATTCTGAAGCAGAAATTGGAATAGTTTGTGTTGCCGATCAACTTGGCTTACAGCGTCCACCCCTCACGGTATTCGCGAGCGATAAACGGTGCTGCTTCGGGAGCGTTCGTGCATTTCAAGTTCTTGGAATCCCATTCGATCCGCTTGCCGACTCGCAATGCGACATTGCCGAGCAGAATCGTCTCGGTCAGACGGCCGGCATAGTCGAAGTTCGACATGGTCTTGCCTTCACCCTTGATGGCCGCGACGAATTCGGACACATGCCGTTGGTCGTGACTTCCTGGAGCCTCGATTCGCGGAAGAGTTTGGTCGGGTTTCTGATAATCCGCGAACTTGTCTTCCGGTAGCAACATGAACTTGGCGCCGTAATCGTTGGGTGAGAACAGCGTGCCCTTTTTACCGACGATCAGCGAACCGCTCTTGCTCGCCTTCTTGCCGTGCATCAATTCCGCAGACGGCATTTTGCCCCCGTCGTACCAATACATGACACACGGTGGCATTGTACCTCGCGACGGAAACTCGTATTTGAGAATGCAATAACTTGGAAACGTCTCGTTCTCGACGATACCAGATGATTCGACGACTTCGACGGACGTCGGTTCAAACAAGTCGGCCGCCATGACCGCCATGTTGGCTGTGTGGCAAGCCATGTCGCCGAGTGCTCCCGTGCCCCAATCGAGCCAGCCGCGCCAGTTGAATGGTTGGTACGTCGGATGGTAGGGACGTTCGGGTGACGGGCCAAGAAATAGATCCCAGTGAACGTGGTTGGGGATGTCGGGAGTTTCGGTGGGCCGTCCCGTTCCCTGCGGCCACACTGGCCGGTTAGTCCAGATATGAACTTCGCTGACGTCGCCAATTCCGCCGGATTTGACAATCTCGACGGCTTCACGCAGTCCGTTTTCGGATGTGCCCTGGTTGCCCATTTGAGTCACAACGCCCATCTCAGCCGCGACTTCCCGCATGCGGCGGGCTTCGTAGCACGACCAGGTCAACGGCTTTTGGCAATAGACGTGTTTGCCCATTTTCATGGCCATGATGCTGGCCGGAGCATGGCTGTGATCCGGCGTGCTGACGGTGACAATGTCGATGTCCTTTTCCAGCTTGTCCAGCATTTCGCGATAGTCGTGAAACTGCTGTGCCTTTTTGTATCGCAAGCCCTTTTTTCTCAGTCGGTCATCGTTAATGTCGCATAAACCAAGGACAT
>CAUZVF010001120.1:0-2722 GCA_963582955.1 Planctomycetota bacterium | reverse complement strand
AGTTCATCGACGCTGACCGATGGGAGAGCCGCCCACTCGAAAAGTCCATGACACACACCAGTTTCCATCGCCATAACGAGCAACACTTGAAGCAGCGTTCCGCGGAACCGCAAATGATCCGCCGCCCGCAGCGTGTCAAAATACAGTTCCAAGCACTCCCCAGTCCTTCCTTCTGAAGCGAGCTTGACTCCTTCCAATTGGACAAGGTACGAGAATTGCCTCCATGATTTGCCGTCGAAACTTTCGAAGTTCTTCTCGCTGACCGTTCTCGGATCAACGATCAATGCAAACTGCTGTCGACTGCCTTCCCGAAAACTAAGAAGTGTCCCTCGATTAACATATAGCCATTCGCGAATGGCTGGCGGTGCAACGGTCCAACCATCCTGGAGTGTCTGATCGAACTCGTGTCGGTGTGCTGGTTCCATGGGAACGAGCGTGGCTGCGGCTGTTTCGTACGTACGCAATGCGTTTTCCGATTCGTCAATCTCGACCGTCGCGTACTCGTCGATGTCAAACGGGTGGTCGAGCTCGGGCAGTGCCAGCCGCTGTCGTATCGGGGCCGTCGGTGTGTCGAGAATCAGCAAAACCGCAATCAGGAGCAGTGAGAGTGCCAAGACCGTTAGCGGCATGACCCTGCGAAACGCTTGCTTCACGTGATTCTTTCTAACCGATACTTTCTAATTAGATTGAGACTGAAACCGTCTGGCCCAGTCAAACAGCCCACGCAACACAGCGGCAACAGAAGAATGATCACTTGGTGATGCATGGGGACGCGCCGCTTGGGGCCGCCTCACGCGCATTCGGTAGCATGGCCCCCGGCGCCGAGGACCCGTGGAACGAAAACACAGGCCGGGGTCCCGGCGTCCCATGCGACATTTGGTTGCGGCTCTGCCACGCTGCGATCGTCGCTGCGTTGCCAATTCATCGTCGTCATTGTCGTTCGTGAATAATCCAGGCTCGGGTGCCCGAAAGTCCTTACGGCGATTCGTCTTGCCCTTTTGCTTTTGCTTGTCGAGCCTTGCGCACGTCGATAAACGATTTCACGCACAAGACAACGAATACCAGGCAAACTACTCCCATCACCAATTGCATGACCACGGCGACTGGCCGTTCGTCGAGTTTTCCAGTTGCCAGCCCCTTGATTCCCATCACGGCCCCGCCCAGGAATCCGATCAGTCCCAGCAAGACGGCAACATGCATCGCGTGCATGCGGTACTTTTCGTTACGCGACACGACACCGAGTGCCGCGATTGGGACGCCAAAAAAAGTCGGTATCAGAGCAGTGACGCTTCCGGAACCGGTCCCGAAATAACTGCCGACTCCCATGATTACCAGAATGATTCCGGTAATGATCGTGATATTTGCCATGCTCTCGAATCTCAAATTGATTTCGGCGACCGAGGATCCAATACGAGTGCGTCATCGTAGCGACACCGCAAGGCCAATTCCACGCGATGCCGATCGCCGCTGATCCAGTGCCAGGCATTCACTCGGTAGAATCACCCAACTCTTCCCGCAACCGCTTCAGCACGCGCGACTTGGCGACGCGGATTGTTCCCGGGCGCATTTCCATTTCTTCGGCGACATCTTTGGGAGTCTGGCCGTCGACGACGACTCGCCAAAAGGCTTTCCATGTGCGTTCTTCGAAGTCGGTGCGGATCAGTTCGAGCGCGCGATGAAATAGCTCGTTGTGAGCCTGCTGCTCGTTCGGTTCGTCGTCGTCATCCGATTCGACGGGCAATTGCGACAGGCGCAAATTTGCGTCGGTGCCGCCGGCGGCTTTGGGTTGGCGGACGTCTCGCCGGTAATAGTCGTAGACTTTGTTTCGCGTGATCGTCCGCAACCAGCCGCGAAACGTGTCGTTCGGACGGTCGCGCCGAAACTTAGTGACGTTTTTCGCGACGGCATGGAATACCGTTGAACGTCCTCGTCGTTGGCCAGAGTTCCCGTTCGTTGGATTTTGACAGCGACGGTACGGTCCAGTTCGGTATCGTGGGCCAGAAACACATAACCAAACGACCCGACACCAAGTTCTGATCTCAATTCAAATTTACCGAGCCGGCACGGACCTTCGGCAACTCTTTTCGAGTACTTGCGGCCCGCATCGATCGACACCTCAGTCGAAGATCCGCCGACCGATTCAATCGCCGCGGCTTTGGCGGCCACGATCAGTTTGCGTGGCACGGCAATCGCAACACTGCTATTTCGTGACTCAAGTTCACGAAGTTGCGTAATCAAAACATCGTCGGCATCGTCCATCGCCGCCAACGAGGTGTCGCACGAAGGACAATCGGCAACGTGGCCGGCCACGCGTTCGAATTCGAGCGATGCCAGCTCACCCACCGCGAATGCACGCAATTGATCGTCGCTGGGACAATTGGCGGTCGTCATCTCTCAGATTTCTCAATGACAAAGTCGAGTGAATTGGCACACGACGGCGTATAGAATCCATGACTGCCATACTAACGGGAATGTGTTACACAACGCCAACGGCACCGGTGCCGGACGACTACCGCATAAGGCCATCATCCACGTGGCGGGCATCAGCATGTGGTGGCGTTCGTCCGAGCGATCGATTCGCGATTCCGTGACCAATGCCATCAAACTGGCCGCTCAACTCGGTCATCATTCCATTGCGTTTCCACTGATCGGAGCCGGAACGGGTGGCGGCAAACCAGACCAAGTTCAAGCCATGATCGAAGACGAATTGCAAGAGTGCCAA
>CAUZVF010001119.1:0-2723 GCA_963582955.1 Planctomycetota bacterium | reverse complement strand
TACTCCACATCGCGAAAATCAATAACGATGGCAGATTGTTCTAGCTCGGTTACCTGCCTTCGCAATTCGTTTGCAGCGATAGTGGTCATCGCCTTCAACCTTTCCCGGAATCTTGATAATGCAGCATTGACCCGCTCCGACATCAACGACGCGGCAGTAGAGATCACCGTCAGCAGGGTCCAATGCGAACGCGAAATTCGTTGACAGGCAAACGACTGCCAGCAGCATTGTAATCGTGCGAAGGTAAGTCATGTTGAATTCTCCGAAATGCGATTGAAGGTGATTCCAGACGCTACGTCCTTAGCGTCCCTTACCTTCCTAATCGGGATTTCGGTGAAAAACCGGGCGTGTAGAATTGGTTTTTCAGGGAGATATAGTTTTTGCAGCGTTTGAAATGCTGGCATGCGGCCAGAATCTCAGCCCATCGCACAAGGAATTGAGGCAGGCCAATGACTGACGATCAACAGCAACGAGAGCACTTCAGAGTTCGCTATCCGATCACCAAGCGACCGAAAGTTAAAATTGACGGCTGCCAGTACCAGATTGTGGAACTCTCAAAGGGCGGTTTGCGAATGTCGACCTATCTTGGTCTCTCGACTTCGGAACCACCAGAGACAATTTATACGGAAGTCACATTGGCCTGCGGGCTAGTCCGCTCAATCTCCGCTTCATACGTCCGTCGCGATAGAAAAGAATTTGTGTTGGCTGAGCTTCAAGGAATCACGCCCGGCGACGTCATGGAAGAGCAACAGTATCTGATTCGGAACGATCCAATGTTTGGGCGTGATTGAATCGCCGCGCGGTGGTTGGTTTGGCAGGCGTTGGCGTCGATTCTCTCGGTTTGTCTTTGTAATCCCCGTTCCGATCGGGTGTAATGGAGTGAATATATATGTTCATGTAGCAGGATCGAGCCGATCAAATGTTTGTTCCAGGTGATAGTGGAAAGGTCGTCACAATGAGAATCGCGCCGCTTGTTTTGCTGCTCTTCGCAATTCTCGGTTGTGGTTCTGGCACCGAATTGTCGAATCCGCCTGCGGTCTCTGCGGTCGAGAAGGAATCGAAATCGACTTCGCCGACTGGTCAACGGCAAGCGTCATCAGCGGCACAGGAGAGCAAGCTCATCCCAATTCCTGACAACACCATCAACGAAGGACAGATGCTGAGCTTGAATGTGACAGCCGAAGCGGCTGCTGACATCATCTGGCAGGCTTTTTCTGCCACTTCTTCGGACACTGGCATTGTTAGCCAATCTGAAGAGGAACCAGAGACGCACAAACCTCTAGAAAACTAGCGTTAAAGAGCACGCCCGGTAGGATTCGAACCTACGACCTACGGATTAGAAGTCAATCTGAGACGTTCGGTCAGGGTTTGATCATGTTCCGATTAGCGGTTTTCATAGTATTTTGCAGTGTGCGATTGAAGCGGCAAAACACGATGCGTCCGAGGATTTGCTAACACTTTGGCTAACACTGGGACAAGTTGGAGGTCCAAAATGGAGAAACCGACAGAAACCGACGTTTTCCGACATCTAACGCCACGACAAGAGGCGGCGGTCGACTTACTCTTCAGTGGCAAGAGCGACACGGAAACCGCAGCCGCGCTTGGGTTGCATCGCACAACTGTTTCTGGATGGCGACGACATCATCCGGCGTTCGTCGCGGAATTGAATCGACGCCGACAGGAACTCTACCGTGCGTCGTCTGATAGATTACGTGGGATGGTGAGCAAGGCCCTCGATGCACTCGAATTGGCGCTGAAAGGAGATTGTCCGATTCCATCTGTTACTCTGATCCTGAAATTGGCTGCTTTCGATAAAGTGGAACGTCCTACGGGGCACGTCGATGCTGAGTGTGTCCTGGATGAACTCGTCGTAGCAAAACGCGGCCAAATCCAGCAAGAAAAGGATCGTTACATTACAGATGATCAAAAAGCGATGAGGAGAATGTTTCCACCGACGCCCGAATTATTCACGCGAGAAATGGCGGAAGCGCGCGAAGCGGTTTTCCAGGAACTTCAGGAGATTTGCCCCGTCGATGATCACGAATAGCTTCAGTCGGTTTTTTCAGCATTCGGAAGGCGGGAAAACATGCCTCATGCAAAATCGGATACCTCATGCAACACCGGATACCTCATGCAACGAACCCGATGCGCATCGTGCGCACGGTCCAACGCAAAGGCGAACCCCTGAAATTTACGGACAATACACTGGTGCCGGGCGACGCGCCGGAATTCTACGACACAAAGAAGCCACGGAACCCGGAAATCTGGCAACCGACCCAGGACTGCGAACCGGAACAGCGGGGTGATCCAGGTCTGACCAAGCACATGTGCGGCTGGAATAGCGGAGCACGCCGGAAGTCGGATTATCAGCCATGTCACGGCCATGCGATGCCGAATCGTCGATGTCGAATGCACGGCGGCAAGAGCCTTACACCCGGTCTAACTCACCCAAGAACGAAGCACGGGCGGCATGGCAAGTATGCGATGCCGAACTACATTCAAGAAGAGTTCGCCCGGCACATTGCAGACCCGGATCTCGTGGGACTCAGGTACAATCTGGCGGCGGTCGATGCGTTTATCGACGAACTGGGCGGGCGGCTGGACGTTGGCGGTTCGAACGCGATGTGGAAGCGGCTGAACCAACTGGCGGACGACCTGCGGGTGGCCAGCAAGAACGACGATCAGAAAGCCAGCCAGGACATCGTGAACGAACAGCAGCAATT
>CAUZVF010001118.1:0-2733 GCA_963582955.1 Planctomycetota bacterium | reverse complement strand
ATCAATGTCGTGAATCGCTCGCCGCAATTGGATGGCTCCGTCAAATGCCGCAATCAAGAAAACGACACAGGCGAGCGGCTGAACTGCAACCAGCCATACCCCAGTCACAGCCTGTCCGCGAACGATTTCTTCCAAGTTCATCGTGCCGCTGACGAGAAACACTGTTGCCAGAGAGATTCCCAATACCAGTTGGTTCGTCAGCCAGCGTTTGTGTTCAACTGCGCGATTCGTATTTTGTGATGTGACGAAATAAATCGTCAAACAATGCATTCCAAATAGAAGCAACAGGCCGGTGTCAATTCCCGGCTCGACTGCCGCTTCGCCGTCGCGAGCCCCAGGTTGGTCGAACGGGATCACGGTAAAGGCGATTGTGCACAAAGCAAGAAAAAGGATCGCGGCAAATTCTTCGCTGAACGTGGCAAAACGTCGCGAGCGTTCCGGGACACCCAAGCGTTTACTACCAACAATTGTCGTCAACCCATCGCCGTAACCCGAAAGCAGCCCGCGTACGCCATTCCATTTTGGAAATGTCCCCACCCGTTGGCGAGTAACGCAAATATTCTCGAGCGCAACAAGACACGGCGCCAGCAAGTAGATCGCAGCGACGAAGAGAAATTTGAGCACGATTTCAAACAATAGAAACCCCTTCCCAGCAAATGATACTGTTCGCGGGCAAGATTAAGTCGTTTTGCGGCAGAACGTGACATTTCTACCAGTTCAGTTCAGTTTCTTTTTCAACCGATCGCCGATCAAGTCGACGGTTTCGCGGGCGCGGTCGAATAGATCGGTGCGGCGAACATATCCGTGGATCATGCCTTCGTAATGCACTAATTCGGTATCGTTTCCCGCGGCTTGCAGACGTTGGGCGTAAGCGCGTCCTTCGTCGCACAGCGGGTCAAATCCCGCGGTCGTCACCAACGCGGGCGGAAGATTCGACAAGTCGTCAGCTCGAAGCGGTGACGCATACGGATGAGTTCCGTCTTCCGGACATTCCAAATACTGCTCCCAAAACCATTCCATGATCATTCGCGTCAAGAAGTAACCTTCGCTGTTGGCCTGGTAAGATTCCGTATCGAACGAATAATCGGTGATTGGGTAAATCAAGACTTGAAATGCAATTGCGGGATTGCCACGGTCCCGGGCCATCAACGACACAACGGCGGCCAGGTTTCCGCCCGCGCTGTCGCCGGCAACGGCGATTCGATTGGGATCGATATTCAATTCGTTGCTGTGATCGCAAACCCAAACAGTCGCCGCATAGGCATCGTCGGCGGCAGCCGGAAACTTGTGTTCCGGAGCCAACCGATAATCGACCGAAACCACAACGCAATCGGCAGCCAACGCCAAGTCACGGCACAAACTGTCGTAAGTATCCAGATTGCAAATAACCCAGCCTCCGCCGTGAAAGAACACGAGTGCGGGCGCGGGCCGTGTCGCGGCAACGTCGGCTGGCTGATAAATTCTGACGGGAATTTCGCCATTTGGCCCGGGGATTCGCCGATTATCGATGCGAGCAACCTCGCGGATCGGCCCGGAAATCGGTACGGCCTGCCGGCGGGCTTGTTCCAGAGTGAGTTCGTGCAAAGCCGGTGCATTAAGTGCCGCGAGTTTCTTGAGAAACTCCCCGGCTTGTGGGTCGAGTGCCATTCGAAAATCCTCGGCATTCGTTGTTCGATGAAGATAAGGACTGCAAATAATGCGGGCGGCTTTCTGCTCTGCGGCGTTGAGCATAGAATTGAACACATCCGAACGAAAGGGATTGTGCCGACGCTGTTTGCCATTCATTCACGCCCGACGGCGTAAGGTCAGTAGAACCGTTGTCCCAACTGTATTCTGCATGTGGAGGAAGCAATTGATGACAATTGTTCTACAAAGTGAGTGGCATTGGTCGTAAGGCGGCGAGAGTCATCCGCCGGAATTCCATGTCTATTGTTTGCAGTTTGATTCCAACTTATGTCCGACATCGTCTTGGCCACACTGAACGCGAAGTATCCGCATTCGTCATTCGGATTGCGGTACTTGCTGGCGAATATGCGTGAGCTGTCTCAGCAAACGCACATGTTGGAATTTGGGATCAATCAGCAGCCTGTCGAAATACTCGACACGATTCTGGAACACGGCCCGCGAATCGTGGGATTGGGTGTTTACATCTGGAATGTCGAGCAAACAACTCGCGTCGTCGCCGATCTGAAACGAATCCGTCCCGACATCGTCGTCGTCTTGGGCGGCCCCGAAGTCAGCTACGAATTCGCCGAGCAACCAATCACGCAGCTTGCCGAGTACGTTATCACGGGCGAGGCCGATCATGCTTTTGCAGAACTTTGCCGACAGGTTCTCTCGGGATCGCATCCCAAACAGAAAGTGATCGTCGCGGAAACTCCGGCACTCGATCAAATCAAGTTGCCGTACGATTTGTATAACGCCCACGACATCGCCAACCGCGTGATTTACGTCGAGGCCTCACGCGGCTGTCCTTACACTTGTGAATTCTGCCTCTCGGCACTCGATATTCCCGTCCGGCAGTTTCCACTCGATGGTTTTCTTGACGCGATGCAGTCGCTGATCGAACGCGGAGCGATCCGTTTCAAATTCGTCGATCGCACATTCAATCTGAATTCGCGAGTTGGCCGCACGATTCTGGAATTCTTCTTGGACCGATACGAACCCGGCATGTTTCTGCATTTCGAGATGATTCCCGACCGGCTACCGGAATCGTTAAGGGAAGTCATCGCA
>CAUZVF010001117.1:0-2736 GCA_963582955.1 Planctomycetota bacterium | reverse complement strand
TAGAAGGCGTGCGGCGCAGCCGCCGGAAACTGCTCTCATGGGGACAAATCAAAGAGGGCGTCCGGCTCAGTGGAATGTCTCATTGCAGTGGTTTTCGATGATGTTGGTCGGTCTGCGGTTGATAAATGCGAAGCAGCGTTTTCCAGTCGCTGCGCGACACGCCTTGCCGGGACGGCAAGACGTGGTACCCGTTTCCTGGTGACTGTGACTCTTCAACACAAGCACACGAAAGGACAACCATGTTCATAAACAAAAAACAATGCAGCGAGTCCCGCCGCAGATTCTTCGTCGGTCTGGCAATCTGCTTTGGAGTCGCAATCGCGTCGCCAGCGGCATTTGGACAGAAAAAAAGTACCGATGATCTCGTAACGCGCCTCGCGAACCTGGAGAAACGGATTGAAGAGGAACGAAAGAAGCAGCACATACCCGGCGTGGCAATCGCCGTCGTCAAAGATGACAAAGTCGTTTTCTCGAAGGGATTCGGCTACAGCGACATGAAGACGGAACAGCCCGTCACGCCAGAGACTCTGTTTGCAATCGGGTCGTCCACGAAGGCTTTCACGGCCACGCTCATCGGCATGTTGGCAGACGATTCAAAAATGAGTTGGGACGATCCGGTCGAAAAGCACATTCCGGAGTTTCGTCTGAAGGTCGACACGGGTGACGACAAGGTCACCGTGCGAGATTTGCTCTGTCACCGTACTGGCTTCACTCGAATGGGCATCCTGTGGGCTGCCGGACGCCTCACGCAACCTGAGGTCATCAAGCTCGCTGCAACCGCCGAACCATTCGCGGCATTCCGCGAAAAGTTTCTCTACAACAACGTCATGTACATGGCTGCTGGACACGCTGCGGGCAAGGCCGCAGACAGTGATTGGGAATCGCTTGTTGCCGCTCGGATTCTGAACCCGTTGAACATGACAGATTCCACCACTTCGATTACCGACGCGCAAAAAGACGAGCGGTTGGCCAAGGGGTACCTCTGGAATGAAGACAAGCAGACGCACAAACGACTGCCCATGCGCAACCTGGACTTGATCGGCCCGGCCGGCTCGATCAACTCAAACGTCAAAGACATGGCCCAATGGGTGCGATTTCAGCTCGGCAAGGGAAAGTACGAAAGTAAACAACTGCTTAGCCCCGAGATGCACGCCGAGACCTGGAAGCAGCAGATCGAAATGGCACCAGGTGTTGGGTACGGACTGGGCTGGATGCTCCAGGAATGGAACGGGAAGAAGGTTGTCGAACACGGTGGCAACATCGACGGCTTCTCGGCTCAGGTTGCTCTGCTGCCCGAACACAATCTCGGTTACGTGTTGTTGGCGAACGTTTCGGTGACTCCGTTGCAGCAGAAGTCGATTGACATTGTGTTCAGTTCACTCGTTGGGGCCGAGTCGGATGATTCAGCAACCGTGAAGAGTGAGGAGGTCGTCGGGCTGTTGGGCAAATACGTTGCCAACTTTGGCTCGTGGCGGGACGAGCGATTTACTGTCCTGATCAAAGACGGCAAGCTCGCGGTCGACGTGCCGGGGCAACGAGTCTATGAGCTCAAGGCACCTGACTCGAAAGGGAAATGGTATTTCGCTCTGACGAATCAGATCGCTGTCTCGTTCAGGAATGACGACGATGGCAAATCGATTTCGATGACGATGTACCAGGCTGGTTTTGAATTTGAATGTCCGCGCGAGGGTGTGGAATACGAGGCCGAAGTTCCGCTCAAAGAGCTACAGCCACTTATCGGGGCGTATCGCGACAAGAAAAGGAACATCATCATAAAGGTGATCATCATGAACAACCGGCTGGCGATCGTCCCGCCAAACGAGGGTCCCTCTGATCTGGCCCCGCCTGACGACGCACAGAAATGGGCTCTCCGATCTAACAAGAAACTCTTACAAGTACGGTTCAACAAAGCGAAGGACGGTTCGATCGGATCGATGACGCGGTTCGTCAAAGGCAAGGAATTTGAGATGCCGCGCGTCGCCGGGGATTCCGAAGACGCGATCCCCACCGTCGACGCGCTGATCACACGAATCCGTAAGGGCTATGGAGCGGACAAGGTCGCGGATCTCGGCCACGTCAGGATGACCGGAAAGGTGGCCTTCGTGCACCAAGGCGCCCGCGGCAAGACCACGCAGTTGATTTCCGGTGTGGACCGATTCAGGTTAGATATCGATCTGGGAAAACTCGGCTATATCCGGGCGGCTTATGACGGACAACGTGGCTGGAGCGACACCGCCTTTCACCCGTTCGAAGAACTGTCTGGGCCGCGGCTCAAGCAGCTCAGGTACGAGCACCCGCTTTGGCTCCTGCAGAACTGGCACGAAGTGTTCGACAGCGCGGCGATCGTTCAGTCGGGCGAAGTTGATGGCGAGAAGGTCTTCGTTTTGAAGCTGTCCGCCAAAGGAATTCCGACGCACACGCTACACGTCAGCGCTGAGAGCGGGTTGGTGCTCAAGGAGGAAACGGCCGAGATTGTGCCAGGCATTGGAATACAGTTGCCCGTGACGATTACTTACGCGGACTACCGTCCGGTCAATGGTGTCATGCTTCCGTTTAAGATCGTGGCGAAGACTCTGCAATCTGGCGCGCTCGTCACCCAGTTCGAAAGTGCGAAATCCCTGGACGAACTGCCCGACGACGCCTTCCGGCTGACTCCGCCTTCCGGTGGCCACGGCAAGTGATTCTCATGCCGGCTACGGGAGTCGTCAGGCTCTATCTCGCAAGTTTAGTCAGCGG
>CAUZVF010001116.1:0-2737 GCA_963582955.1 Planctomycetota bacterium | reverse complement strand
TGATGAAAATCCTCTTCATCCACGGCTGGACCAGCGTCCCAGGTAGCCGAAAGCCAACATTTCTCCAAGACGCGGGCCACACCGTCTTCAACCCCTTCATCCCGGACGAAGATTTCGACGAAGCCGTTCGCATCGCCCAGGCCGAGTACGACGAGCATCATCCTGATGTGATTGTCGGCTCTTCAAGGGGCGGTGCGGTCGCCGTCAACATCGACAGCCAAGACACACCGCTCGTCTTGCTCTGTCCGGCGTGGAAAAAATGGGGCACGGCAACGACCGTCAAAACCAACACGACGGTCCTGCATTCAAAACAAGACGATGTTGTTCCGTTTGCCAACAGTGAAGAACTCGTCCGCAACAGCGGGTTGACGGATATGGCGTTGATCGACGTCGGCACGGATCATCGGTTGGCTGAGGAGGAGCCGCTGGCGAGGATGCTTGAGGCGTGTGAAAAGGAGATCAACGATTTGGTCGCTGTCACTGTTTACTATCTTGAGATGCTGGCCCCGTCAGGTCGATCTGTGCCAATCCCAAGAGACGGACTGACGGTTATTCACGCCCAAACTCCGACCATCCCGTATTACCGCTTTCTCTACGACGCCGTGGGCAGCGAATATAACTGGCTCAGTCGCAGGAAACTCTCTGACTCCGAACTGGCTGCGATCATTCACGATCCACTGAATGACCTGCATGTCCTCCATGTGAACGGGACACCTGCTGGTTTTGCCGAGTTGGACCGCCGCCAGCCGAACGAAGTTGAGTTGGTGCAATTCGGTTTGATGCCCGACTTCATCGGCCAAGGGCTGGGCAAGTGGTTTCTGCAATGGACTGTCGACAAAGCCTGGAGCCACAAACCTAAACGATTCTGGTTGCACACTTGCACGCTGGATCATGCCGCCGCTTTGCCAACGTACAAGAAGGCCGGGTTCATTCAATACAAGCAGGATGAGATTCGCAGAGAATTGTAATGGGCGAGCCTCGATAATGAAGAAACTCGACAGCGTATCCATTCCGCCCGACACGAACCGGCTTGCCTTTCGAGAATGGAATGACGACGACCTGGACCGATTCCACGTAATCTGCTCCGAACCGCAGGTCATGCGATTCGTTGGCGATGGTCAGGGGTGGGCGAAGGAACGAACTGGTCAATTCATCCATTCGGCTTCGGAGATGCTTCGAGAAAATGGATATTGTCAGTGGGCATTGATCTGCAAAGCTGACGGCAAACTGATCGGCTTCGTGAACGCCGACAACAGCCCGGAAATCGGCTGGAGACTTGCGCCAGAGTATTGGGGAAATGGGTTGGCGACCGAAGCAGCCAGGGCGGTCCTCAAGCATGGCATTGATACGCTCGGATTCCAGCGGGTGACCGCCACCGTCCAAGCGGTGAACTTGGCGTCGATCCGAGTCATCGAGAAATTGGGCATGACGCTGGTGAGGAGTTTCGACCGAGACGGCAGAGAGATCATGATTTACGCGGCGGACGCCAGTTGCCTCGCGACAGCGTAATACCTGCCGCTACTTCACAGATTCGATCAGTGCTTCCTTCGCCTTCCGTGACAGGGCTTTGATCGCCAACTCTCGCTTCAACGCCATGCTCTGAGTCGGCTGCTCTTCCTGATATTGCAGAGTGACCGGTAGCGTCACGATGATTACGGCATCGTCATTCACTGCGACATTTTCCGCCATAAATACTGGAAGGCGTTGATATAGATTGTGTCGAAGTCGCCGCACTGCCGACAGACGATCTGCGTACTATCCAATTGTGGATTCGTTGGTCGGCATCATCGCCCAATTGCCCACAATCTGTTTTTTTCTAATTGACAGACTTCAACACGATGGCCACCACTAGAAGAAGTACGGCACCGAACGTGTATTGGAGTGCTTTCATTTTGTACTGTGCCAGTAACGCTACACGCCGTCTTCGGAAACGTCGGGAGCATGTTGGCTTTCCAAGTGGGAGCCCGTGATGCAGAGGTACTCACAGAACAGTTCGGTGGAACGATGACACCGGCTGACCTCATGTCATTGCCAAAGTACACCGCCTATGTCCGTCTGTTGATCGACGGAATGCCGAGCCGACCATTCTCAATGCAAACACTGACACCGCATTTCACCGCGAACGCAGAACGCCTCAAGATCATCCGAAACGTGTCACGTCATCGATATGCCCAACCGGCACGGAAAGTCCACTGCGAGATCGAAAATGCGTTTGCGGCCATATAACAGCGTGAATCGAGAACACGCCAGAATTTGCGTGACAGGACAGTTGAGCTATGGCATCATTGTCCCGTGTCAGTCATTCACGACACTCACCGGATCGTCGCAACGCTTGTCGAACATGGTTTCACAGAACAGCAGGCGACAGCAGTCACCGAGGCAATCCAAGAGATTGACCTGAGCGATCTTGTGACGAAGTCCGACCTTGAACGGCAGCTTCTTGCGTTAAAGGTCGATCTCTTGAAATGGACGATTCCGTTGATGCTAGGCCAAGTTGCAGTTTTCGGCCTGATTGTGAAATGGTTTATAGGTTGATCCGACTAAAGGAAACAATGTTTTCCGAATCTCAATTTTCAGTAGCACAATTTTAGTATGTCTACCATCCGCTATCTCGGCCGTTTCCTAGAGCCGATGATGGAGCCCTTCACGCCAAATATGGCCCGCACGATCGTCGAGCTCTGAGCAGAGCCGGAACTTCAAGCCCGAGTTGACGAGCTTGCTACGAAGGCGAACGATG
>CAUZVF010001115.1:0-2737 GCA_963582955.1 Planctomycetota bacterium | reverse complement strand
TACGTCCACGAACAGGGAATGGTCCATCGCGACATCAAGCCTTCGAATTTGATGCTGACAGAAAAAGGCCAGATCAAGATCCTCGATCTGGGACTGGCGCTGCTGGGCGGACTGCACGGATCGGTCGACGAGTTGACAACGGTCGGGCAACTGATGGGCACGCTCGACTACATGGCTCCCGAACAAGGCGACGACAGCCACGATGTCAATATCCGAGTCGACATCTACAGTTTGGGCGCGACATTGTACCGATTGTTGGTCGGACGGCCGCCGTATTCGGGACCGGATTTGAAATCTCCGCTGCAGAAACTGAAGGCGCTGGCCACACAAGACGTGCCCCCAATCGGATCGCACGACATCGACATTCCCGAATCGCTGGCCGAGATCGTGCATCGCATGCTGGCTCGCGATCCCGATCATCGGTTTGCGACTCCGGCGGACGTGGCCGAGGCTGTGCAGCCGTTTGCCGAGGATGCCGAACTTCCGGCGTTGATCGATCACACTCACAAACAAATCGCGGCAAGAGGTACGAGTTCAAATGGACAACCACTTTCCAATCAGGACATCTCTCAGTTTTTACCGCAAGACAGTTCCGGATTGGAATTGAGACAAGTTGTCGTCGATCCCGGTCGTTCTCGCGGCTACATCGCGGCCGCGTTCAAGACCGTATTAGTTCTGCTGGCCACGGCGGCGATTATTTTCGCCGGATTCACGATCTATCTGAAAACGGGCTCGGGCGAAATCGTGATCGAGTCATCACAACCCGACGTCGAAGTCGTCGTCACGCGTTCGGGCAAGTTTTACAAGAATCTGCAAGTCACTCAAAACAAACTCACCACCTCGATTGATGTTGGCGAATACCACGTCACTCTGAAGACCAAGTCCGACAGCCTCGAGATTGAAAACGGCAGCTTCACGTTGAAACGCGGCGGCAGCGAAGTCGTTCGCATCAAGAAACGTCAAACCGGCGGCGATGCGATTGGCGGCAATCTACTCACGCATCTTCAACGGAAACTGATCGACGGCCGCATCAATCTTAATTCGGCTCACGAAACGTACGGAGCCGAACATCCCCGCGTTAAGGAACTCGAAAAGACAATCCTGCAATACCAGCGCGAAATTGCCAGGATTCAAAGGGATGGAAGCAATGCAGTCGCTCTGAAAGCTGGAACCCCCGATGCTGACAGCATTCGATACGAAGGCAAGACGTACCAAGAATGGATGGATGAGCTGAAAACGGAACGCAGTCCAACTCGTCTGCGAACGGCACTCACAGCCCTGACGGCGATTGGCCAGAGCGATCACGCACAGGAGGTCGCGGAAGCAATTCTCGATGTCATTCGCCGGAGAAGATACGTTGAGACGTTTCCGACGCAAGTGCTCAATGAACGGACACTTTTTGGTTTCGCGCTGACGGGATTCGCAAAACTGCGGCTGCCAACACGCCAAGCCGTGCAAACTCTGTCCGTGGAACTCAAGAGTGGTTCATCGAATAGTCGTTACTTCGCATGCGAGGTTCTGCGTTACCTGATCGGAAAGTGGAAAACCTCGTTGCAACCGGACGTTGCCGATTCGGCGACCACGGGCTTGCTGACGGCTTCAAGCGACAGACATCCAACCGTCCGCTTGACGGCTTTGGACGTACTTTGCGAGATCAATCGGCACGACCGCCGTGTGATGGAAGCACTGACGAAAGCATTGAAAGACAAAGCGATCGCACCTCATCCCAGCAATCACGAGCGTGGCAATCAGCCAGTCAGGCTGCGTGCCGCCGAATTGCTGGCAGTCGCCGACCCAAACTCAAAGGCATTGCTGCCCGCGCTAAAATCGTTGGGCCGGCAGCGACCACTCGAATTGACTCGAATCAACAGAACGATGGAATGCCTGCAACGGCTTTCGGGCAAACTCCCAGCCGCACGTGACGAACTCGTTGCGCTACTGAGCAATTTCCTCACGGAGGAATCGTTGGCAGAAGATCTCGGCGCTGCAGTTGCAAATTCAATGCGTGGTTTTGCGCTCGGACGTTTCACTGAGTTAGGACCAGCCGCCAAGGCCGCCATTCCCGCGATCGAACAACAGTTCGAATGGCCCGATGTCAATTCAAACCACAATTCTGCGACGACGGCTCTGGCTGCCATTACAGGCAAACCTCAACCGGAACGTAGCGGCGGCAAATCGTTGCAACAATGGTGCGAGATCTTCATCGAGTATAAGCGTGTGGAGGATCGCCGGAAGGCGCTAGGCCACATCCAGTCGCTGACATCCAAGCACCGCCGCGAAAGCAGCGGCCGCCGTTCAGTATTTCACGTCGTTTCGAAACAGGATGCGCGGTTGGCGGCCGAGACGATCGTGACGGCGATGCGCGAGTACGACTGGCGGCGCTATGAAGATTCCCCGGAATGGGTGCTACACACCGAGGCAAACGGTGTGATGATTCAGTTGGCCTCGACCGAATTGGCCGAAGTTATCGTCTCGGAATTGAACGGGAATAGCCGCGATGGAAAACTGTTCGTTCTGTCGTACATTTTCGATCGCCGTTGGCGGGACGGAACCGCACAGCGAACACTGGCGTCGGTGTTGAATGCTATTTCGTCAATCGATCATTCATTGGGCCATGCTCTGTTAACGGCAATCGACGACGAGTCAGCGGACGTTCGAAGTCGGGCATTGTGGCTGCTTGCTGATCTCTATCCCGGTTGGAGAAACAAAACCGACAAGCTGAGCAACAAGATCATCG
>CAUZVF010001114.1:0-2743 GCA_963582955.1 Planctomycetota bacterium | reverse complement strand
GACCGACGACCGAGCCGATGATGTAGTGCGTCGTTTGAACTGTCGCCATCCAGTCCCGCATGGCTTCATTGATCGCATCCCGAAGTGTCCGCGATCCGCTGGTTACCGGACAAACTTCAGCGCCCAGCGTTTTCATGTTGAACACATTCAACCGCTGACGCCGAATATCTTCCTCGCCCATGTAGACGACACACTCGAGTCCAAACCGAGCACACGCGGTCGCCGTCGCCACGCCATGCTGGCCGGCTCCCGTTTCGGCGATCACACGCTTCTTGCCCATCCGCAAGGTCAGCAGCGCTTGGCCGATCGTGTTGTTGATTTTGTGAGCACCCGTGTGATTCAAGTCTTCCCGCTTCAAATAGATTTGGGCTCCGCCAGCATGCTCGGTCAGCCGTTTGGCGAAATACAACGGATTGGGCCGTCCGACGAATGTTGCCAACAGATGCTCAAACTCCGCGCGAAATTCTTCATCCTGACGAGCACGTTCGTATTCTTCGGTCAGTTGTTCGAGCGCGTGCATCAGGGTCTCAGGCACAAACCGGCGGCCGAATTCACCGAACCGCCCCGATCCATCGGGCACATTTGTTGTTGCAGTCGACATGAGATTCTCTTAGCAGTGAAATCGGTTGTTTGGAAAATCAGAATCGACCATTATTCTGCGCGGTCGGAATTGCGTCAACGTGGTCGAGACGAATAAACGTTTTAGATTGATCCGAATCGCCCGGCGCCGCGTTCAACGCTTGCTTGAGCCTACAAAACGGGGATACAATTCGGGAAGCCTGTCTGCTTAGCCCGATCCCGTCTCAAAGTCCTTTTCGCGATCAAAGAGGAGAATCTCAATGGGTCTGTTCGACAAACTCCGCAATGAATTGATTGACATTATTGAATGGGTCGACGACTCGAACCACACGCTGGTTTGGCGGTTTCCTCGTTACCAAAACGAAATCAAGAACGGAGCTCAGTTGATCGTGCGGCCCGGACAGATGGCTGTATTCGTGCATCGCGGCGAGGTTGCCGATGTGTTCGAACCGGGCAGCTATGAACTGAAAACCGACAACCTGCCGTTGCTCAGCACTCTGGCCGGCTGGAAATATGGATTCGACAGCCCGTTCCGGTCGGAAGTCTATTTCGTTAGCACGAAACAGATCACTGACCTAAAATGGGGAACTCCGAACCCCATCATGCTGCGTGATCCCGATTTCGGACCAATCCGCTTGCGAGCGTTTGGGACTTATTCGTTGAAGGCCATCGACGCACGGGCACTTCTGACGGAACTGGTCGGCACTGACAGTTCGTTTGAAACCGACGAAGTCACCGAATTGCTGCGGTCGATCATCAACACGGGCTTCGCCGACATGATCGGAAAATCGCAGGTCGCGGCTCTCGATCTGGCTTCGAAATACCGTGAAATGTCGGACGACTTGCGTACGATTGTTTGCGAGCGCATCGACGATGAATACGGATTGGAAGTGCCGCAATTGTTTATCGTCAACATCTCGCTGCCCGAGAATGTCGAAAAGGCTCTCGACACGCGGACCAGCATGGGAGTTATCGGCGACATGGGCCAATACCAGCAATACCAAATGGGACAAGCCATGCTGGCAGCGGCCGACAATCCCGCCGGTGGCGGCGCGGCCGAAGGCATGGGCTTGGGAATGGGCTTCGCCATGGCCAATCGGATGGTCCAAGCCGGCGGACCAGGTGGCGCCGCCGTTGCCCCGTCCATGGCTCCGCCACCAGCACCGGCTGCAGCCGCCTGGCACGTTGCCGAGGGCGGACAAACTCGCGGGCCGTTTACGCAACAGCAAGTTTCCCAAGCAATCGCCTCCGGCCAGATTACCGCGGCAACTCAAGTTTGGAGCAACGGCATGCAAGGTTGGTCGCCAGCCGGACAGGTACCCCAACTATCCGGCGCGTTCGGAGCGTCCGCTCCACCGCCCCCGCCTGCGTCGTAATTGATGGCCAACGAGGCATCGATGTCCGAATCGCCCCCTCAATTGTCCTTTGCGGCTGACGCTGTCGGTTCGTCGGAAGACGTCGGGCAGAGCGTCGATGAAGGCAAGGCACGGATTTTCCCGTGCGAAGGATGCGGCGCCGATCTCGAATTCAATATCGGGCAGCAAGAGATGAAGTGCCCGTACTGCGGGTATCAAAAGGAAATCGAACTGCCCGATGGAGCCAAGATCGAAGAACAGGATTTCTCGCGGATGCTGGCCCGCATGCGCGAGTTGCACGAACACGGGCGGCACGATGAGGAAGGCCAGAAAGAAATCCGCTGCAATGCGTGCGGCGGAACGGTCGTGTTTGTTGGCTCACTGACCAGCAGCGAATGTCCTTATTGTGGATCGCCGATTCAGTTGCAAGACGTCCACGATGCCGAACACCGAGTTCCCGTCGACGCCGTGCTTCCGTTTTTGGTCGAAAAAGACAAAGCCCGTTCGAATCTCGGTGCGTGGATCAAGTCACGCTGGTTTGCTCCGAATGAATTCCTCAAGCGGGGCGTCGACGGCAAGTTCAACGGTGTCTATTTGCCGTATTGGACGTATGACACGCTGACGGCAAACCGTTACACCGGCGAACGCGGCGAGCATTACTGGGTCACCCAACACTACACCGACAACGAAGGAAAGAGCAAAACTCGGCAAGTGAGAAAAACCCGTTGGTGGCCTGCTTCCGGCAATTTTCAACGCTTCTTCGACGACGTGCTCGTTCCCGCCACAAAGGGGTTGCGGCACGATATCAT
>CAUZVF010001113.1:0-2746 GCA_963582955.1 Planctomycetota bacterium | reverse complement strand
GGGAAAAGCTGCTCAAGGCGGCGGTGAGGATCCCTTGGCCCGCTTCCGGAACAAGCTCCAGCAAAAGGACGCCTCGGCCCTGCTGCGGGAGACCGAAGAGGCGATCCGCGCGAACGACCAGGCGCTTGCCTCAGCCGCGATTCTGCGTTATGGAGAAATGGGTCATCCGTCGCGGCCCGTGTTCGACTTGATGCTCCGCTTTGCGGTCAGCGAAGACGGCCGGCTTCACAGCGAGAAATACTATCGCACCGTCACCGAAGAGTTCGCGGCGACTCGCCCCGCTTTCCGCTGGCGTCATCTGGTCGGCCTGGCTCGCGTCACGGCCAGCATGTACGGCTACGACCGAAAGGACAGGCACGGGCATCGGGCGCCGGGATACGAGCAGGCCTGCAAGTTGTTGGGAGTCGGATAATGAATCGAAGAATCAACGGTTCCTGGAACCATTTCCGCTTTTCGTACGCATACGCGCGGATAAATTGAAATGAAAGCCAGTCCTTAGCAAGCGGGCCTTCACGATGGCACATCCCTACCACGTTCGGCTGGCGATCAGCCAATACGGCGATCAATTCCGTGCAGAGCTGTTCACCGAGGATCTCGGCGATACGAACGGCGATCTGTTGCCGACCAAGTGGGAGCTTTTCAATGATGATTTTAAATCGTACTTGTCAACGGGAGCGGCCGGACTACCACCGGATGTCGCGGCTCGGGTCGGGCAAGAGATATTCGGCTATCTGCTTGGCGGCAGCGAAAACGGTACGAAGTGGACTGAAATCCTTGAGCGAGCCCAGCGGCAGGGACGTTCGGTGCGAGTTTTGATTGATGCCACTACCGAAGACGTGCGCGATCTGCCCTTTGGCCTGCTTTGCGATCCGCACGACGATTACTACTTACTCCGCCGGCCCGAAATCCAATTCGTGCGCATCATCCGTCGCTGCACTCCCCGATCTTTGCATCTGAACAAGCCACGATTGAAAATGCTGGTGGCTGCTGCCGAGCCGCGGAACCTTGCGTTCGACGGTCCACAACGTCTTTGCGAACTGGCGCTTGGTGTACCCGAATCCGTCGAGTTGTACGCATGCACTACCGAGGGTTTTCAGCGGATCTCCGCGGCTCTCCCCAAGTCGGCACGTCAATGGCGCTCAGAACAGTTTGCGCCTTTCTGCCGTGCAA
The DNA here is from genome assembly GCA_963582955.1 of Planctomycetota bacterium. Classification (GTDB taxonomy): domain Bacteria; phylum Planctomycetota; class Planctomycetia; order Planctomycetales; family Planctomycetaceae; genus CAUZVF01. The sequence goes on along the minus strand of CAUZVF010001113.1, from coordinate 1,576 downwards.
CTCGGAAGGCGCTGAAAGCCGCGCTTGAATCCGAAGACTTTGATATCCTGCATTTGCTGGCGCACGGTTTTGGCGGTGGCGTACTGTTGTGCGATGCCAATGGCGCACGCGCGGAAGTCACGGCTCGCGAATTGGCCACGTGGTGTGGCACCCGCCAATTACAGATGGCATTTCTACAGGTCTGCAAAGCAAGCCTGACTGAGGGCCGCGGCGGTTTCGGTGGCGTTGCCCAACAACTGCTGAATCCCAAGTACGGAAACCTGGCGGCCGTCGTCGCATCTCCCTATCCACTCGATGCCGAACAAAGCCAAGTAGCGGTCTTGGCCTTTTACAAGGCGATCGCTGATGGGCAGCCCCCCGATGTGGCTTTGGATCGCCAACTTCCGGAAACGAACTGGTCGTGGGCATTCTTGGAACTTTGGGTGCGGCCGAGCGCACTGGCCGATACAGGAACGCGGGGTGCCTTCCAGTTCGCCAGCCCATACAAGGGCCTGTCCCGGTTCGAAGAGCGCGACGCGGAGATTTTCTTCGGCCGCGAAGCCGAGACCGCTGAACTGGCCAACATACTGAACGACGAGCCGGTGGTGGCGCTAGTTGGCGATTCAGGAAGCGGCAAGTCGTCACTGGTGCATGCAGGTTTGACACCCCATGTCCGCCAGCACGGGCTAGCTGGGCAGACCGCTTGGCGGATTGTCTCATTAGCCCCCGGTGATGATCCAGGCCCAAACCTAGTGGCGGCATTGAGCGGCGACGAAGAACAACCGTCCGAACTGTCTCCGCATGACTGGTCCGTGTCGTTACGCGAACAGCTTGACGTTTGTTGTAGCCCCGAACATTCAATTCTGATCTTGATAAATCAATTCGAAGAGTTCTTCACTCTTAACAAAGACGAAACCGCCAGAAATCTGATTGCTTGCGCCTTGGCCGACGCGGCGAAAAAGCACGGCGGCCACTTCCGGTTGCTCCTAGACATGCGTAGCGAATACGGAAGTCGCGCGGCCGCATTGCCAGGTTTGACCGACTTGATCAAACGACCGTGGGTGCTGAAGCCACCAACCGGACAGAATATCCGCAACATTGTCGAAAAACCGGCCAAGCATCACGGCTACACATTCGAAGGGCCGCTGAATAACGGCAACGACGATCACCGCCAAAGTCTACTCGACCGAATCCTGCACGATCCGTTGCTTACAAACGCCTCCGACGCGCCTTCGGACGATACCGAAATCGAATCACTGGCGGCCGCTGCGCCACTCCCGCTCTTGGAGTTCGCGCTGGAACGGCTTTGGCTCAAGGCCATCGATCGGGGCTCGCGCGAATTCACACACATCGATTACGACGAACTGGGAGGCCTTTCCGGCGCGATCGCCAAACACGCCGAAGATGTCTACACCTCAATGCCGACCAGACCTGAGTTTCAGCACCACAGTAATTCGCAAACATTAGCCGAGAATCTTCTAGTCGGTCTGATTAGCACTCGCGGCTCCACCAATACCCGCCGGCCGCGTCGACGAAACGATTTGGAGGTCGAAACCGGCGACTCGGAACTAGCTCGCGATTTGATCGACTACCTGGT
>CAUZVF010001112.1:0-2749 GCA_963582955.1 Planctomycetota bacterium | reverse complement strand
ACCAACAAATGCGATTTTTCCTGCCAGCATTGCTTCCTGATCGCGAATGGCGAATTGAACAACAAGAGCAGGTCGATACTTTCGCTGGACGAAATCGAAAAGATTACCCGATCAGTGCCGAATCTCACCGCCTTATCGCTGACGGGAGGCGAGCCCTTCCTACGCAAGGACTTTCGCGACATCGTCATGAGCTTTGTGCGGCATACCAATCTGAAATCGCTCACAAGCGTGACGAACGGCGTGAAGCTCGAACGCATTCTGCCGCAAATCGAACCGATCTTGCGCGACACCGAGCTGAACATATTTATCACTGTTTCGCTGGATGGCAGCGAAGCGGCGCACAATGAAATCCGCCAGAAGCCGAACGCCTACGCCCGTTCGATTTCCACAATACGCGAGCTCAAGAAGCTCCGCGAAAAATATCCGCGCTTTGCCGTTGGCGTGAATTCCACCTATATCGGCACGAATTACGCCGATCTGATGGAGCTGTACGACGATCTGGAAGAGGTGCAACCGCATTATCTCACGCTCAATCTTATGCGCGGGGTGGATTGGCAGGACCGCCCGCCCAAGCTGTCGACCGACGATTATCGCCGCCTCAATGCAAGGAAGAATGCGTTGATGGATCGGCTCGACCAGACGCGGACCCTGATCCAGATCATCTTGCGCGCGAAAGACGAGGTGATGACCGAATTGGTCGCCAATACATATGACCAGAACGCGTCACTCTTTCCGTGCTACGGCGGGCAATTGTTCGGCGTCCTGAAAGACAACGGCGACGTGTTTCCTTGCGAGCAGCTGAGTGCGCCTTTCGGCAATGTGCGTACCGCGGACTACGATTTCATGCGGGTTTGGGAATCCGGTACCGCCAAGGCCGAACGGCAGAAGATCAAGGCTGGCAAATGCCACTGCACATACGAGTGCTCGATGTCGCCCAATATCCTGTTTAACCCGAAGATGTACCCACAACTCGGCAAGGCCTTTATCCGCCAGAACCTCGGGTGATCCGGCTCATATACGTTGAGGCGCAGGGATCTACCGGAGCGACGAACAGGGGATGGGACCGGATGACTCAGTTCTTCGGCTAGCGTTTGAAGGGCTGTGGCGAAGTTCGACCGAATATGCTCTAGATCTTGGTGCAGGTCGCGCTGCTGATCGCTAGTGACGGCAGTCGTCGAGTGAAGTGTTTCAGACGCTATGACAGCGCGAGAATAATCTTTTCGGCAATCTCATGAGGCGGTTGGTCCAGATCCAGCACGAGAGCATTATCGGGTTCTTCAAGCGCCTCGAATTGGCTTTCAAGCAGGGAAATCTGCATGAAATGATCGTCACGATCCTGTAACCGGCGGGCAATTTCGCTCGAAGTCCCCTTAAGGTATATGAGGTAATAGTCCTTACCCAACCGCCGGCGATAACTCCTTTTGAGGGTCGAGCAGGCAACGATAAGGGGTCTTGCGCCATCGTGCTCCCGAATCACCTGGGCCACCCGGTCCAACCACGGCCAGCGATCGTCATCCGTGAGGGCGATCCCATGCTTCATTTTGTCAACGTTGGCTTGAGGGTGCAGGTCGTCGCCATCAACAAATAAGCCACTGAGTTTGGCCGCCAAAAGGCGGCCGACGGTCGTCTTTCCTGCGCCTGATACCCCCATCAGCACGATGCGGTTCGGTGGCTTCACGGATCGTCGTCTCGATGCCAGGGCCCGTGAACCAACACGTCTTGCCCGATGCGGCGAAAACCGTGGTCACCAAAGTAGTCACGTTGCAGTTGGATAAATCGGGTCGAAAGCCGCGACTGGCTAAGGGCGTCGACATATCCAGCAGCCGAGGAAAGGCCCGGCACAGGCAGACCGACGGATAAGGCGGCCGTCAACATGTCGCGTAACGGTTCAACGCCCTTCGCGACCAGCGGTTGAAACCAATCAGACCGGAGGAAATCGAAACACTCCGGTTCGCGATCCAGGCTGTCGGCAATTCCATTCACCATTTCGCCTCGCAGAATGCAGCCTGAACGCCAGAGTAGTGCGACGCGGCGCCGATCAATTTTGGCACCGAAGTCGTCCTTCGCCGCGCCAATCAGAGAAAAGCCTTGTGCAAACGCACTCGCCATTGCGCATGCGACGGCGGAACCGATCAGGGGAATCACGTCGTCGGGCGAAAGAGAGTGATGAAGTGCATCTCCGGCCATATCCTCCATGGCGTCGCTCCGCAAGCGGTCCTCTGCGGACAAGGTGCGAAACTGTACCGCCGCTGCGATCGTCGGCACGGCAACGCCCAAGTCAAAAGCCGCCTCGACAGCCCAGTGTCCGGTTCCCTTCTGGTCGGCCCGGTCGTCAACGGAATCGACTAGGAAGCCCGTTCCGGCTTCATCCCGGCTGGCGGCAACGTGCTCCGATGCCTCGACCAGAAAACCGGCCGTCGTGCCTGAGTTGAGGGCATGGAAAGTTTTGGCGATCTCTTCGGCCGGCATTCCGCATCCTTGAGACAGGACATCAAAAACATCAGCGAGAATCTGCATGATCGCGTATTCGATGCCGTTGTGAACTATTTTGATGAAGTGCCCCGCGCCTCCTTCGCCGAGGTAGCCTGCACAGGGTTCACCTTCGGCGCGGGCGGCGATGGTTTCCAGCAACGGGCCTGTCCGCTGCCAAGCCGCCGCCGGTCCGCCGGCCATGAGTGACGGCCCGTAGCGGGCCCCGTCGAGACCTCCTGAAACACCAAGCCCTAAAAGATGAATGCCCTGGTTCGAG
>CAUZVF010001111.1:0-2750 GCA_963582955.1 Planctomycetota bacterium | reverse complement strand
TCTCCAGCACCAACTTCAATTCATCGGGAATTCCACGTCGTTCAATCAATCGGCCGCGAAACGCATCGAGTTCGCTTTGCGTTGGCAATTCGTCGTTCAGTAACAGCCATGCGACCTCTTCGAAACTAGCATGCTGGGCGAGGTCTTCGATGGAATAACCACGATACGACAGTCCCAGTCCTTCCTTACCCACCGTCGCGATCGAAGTCGTCCCAGCGACGACTCCCGCCAATCCGCCACCCGCCGCTTTTGGTTTATCGCTGCTCATGCTTGTCATCCTTCTTGAGAAGTTGATCGATGCGTTGTTCGTGAGTGTCGTAGTCAAGGATCTCGTACAGTTCTTCGCGAGTTTGCATCAGTTCCAGAACACCTTGTTGCGTTCCGTGCTGCCGTAACTCTTCATAAACACGCACGGCCGCCGCACTCATGGCCCGAAACGCCGACAGCGGGTACAACACCAGCCGCACACCCGCCGAACGCATCTCGTCCAGCGAGAACAGCGACGTGCGTCCGAACTCGGTCAGGTTGGCGAGAACGGGAACGGAAACCGCCCGAGTGAACTGCCGGTACTGCTCGAGATCGGTCAGCGCTTCGGCGAAGATCATGTCCGCGCCGGCTTCGATGTATTTCAACGAACGACCGATGGCCGCGGCGACTCCTTCATTCGCGGCAGCGTCGGTGCGAGCCATGATGACAAAATCATCGAAAGTTCTCGCTTCGCACGCGGCACTGATGCGGGTTGCCATTTCTTCCGCCGAGACCAACGTCTTTCCCGCCCGATGCCCGCAACGTTTAGCCGGCACTTGATCTTCGATGTGCATTCCCGCCGCGCCGGCGCGAATCATCTCGCGAGTCGTATGTGCAATCGACGAGTCGTCTTCCCATCCCGTATCGGCATCGACGAGCAAGGGCAAATCGGTAACCGCTGTGATTCGACCGACGTCCGTCAACACGTTGTCCAGCGATGTCATTCCCAGATCGGGCAATCCATAAGATGCATTGGCAACTCCGGCGCCCGACAAATAAATCGCTCGAAACCCGGTCCGCTCGGCCAGCCGCGCGCAAAACGCATTGATCGCGCCGGCGACTTGCAGCGGCCGTTCTTCCTCGATCGCTTGACGCAGTCGCATGCCCGCGGACTCGGCAAAACTCATGAATCGGTCCCGGTTGTGTTTGAATTACGGCCGAAGGGTGAAACAATGCAAACCAAACTCGCGATCGTGCGCGATACAACCGAACTTTGCAATCGATTTTCACCGTCAAGACAACGCCTCAACCGCATCCATCATCTCAAAAGGAGCCCGCTGATGAACGCCCATGACCCGCTTTCGAAGTCGACTGAAGACTATTTGGAATTGATCGAGAAGATCAGCTTACCGGATTCACCCGTTGGCATCGACGCAAAATTGACGCATGCAATTATCATCGATTTCCTTCAGCAAATCACGGCAAGGCTCGATGTTTTGGAGCGGCGTCTCGAAAACGCCTGAATGTGAAGCGACTGCCTTGAATCCGCTGCGATACGGGGTGATATTGTGACGAGAGTCGCGGGCGTCCTCCGAGGATTCCGCAACCAATATCGACCTAACGATTCACGTCCGACATCAGGAATCAACCACCACTTGTGGAGACTACCATGAAGCTTCAACTGTTGCCGCTTGCCGCAATTTTGATTTTTTCACATCTCTCGGCCGCGATCGCGAAAGACGAACGGCCGAATATTTTGTTTATTTACACTGACGACCATTCATATCGCACCGTGAGCTGTTATCCCGAGGCGTACGAATGGGCACGAACGCCGGTGATTGACGGATTGGCCCGCACCGGGATGCGGTTTACTCATGCCTACATCGGAACCTGGTGCATGCCGTCACGGGCGACGTTGTTGACCGGGCACCATCAGTTCGGGGTCGAGTCGATGCGGATGGTGGGCCAGTATCCGGGCAGCAGCTACGACCCCAAGCAGTGTCCGTTTTGGCCGTCGGTGTTTCGCAAAGAAGGTTACGTGACGGCTCACGTCGGCAAATGGCATACTGGTACCGACACGGGTTACGGCCGAGACTGGGACTATCAGATCGTCTGGAACCGCCCCAAGTATCCCGAAACCTCGCAACATTATTACTATGACCAACCTGTCACGTATCAGGGCGGTGAAACGAAGATCCTGCACCGGTACTCGACCGATCAATACACAGATTGGGCGAACGAATTCATCCGCGGCAAGGGGCGGGACGACGAGAAACCGTGGTACCTGTGGCTGTGTTACGGGGGAGTACATAGTCCGTTTACTCCCGCCGACCGGCATTTGAAGGATTATCCGGGAATCAAGGTCCCCGCGCCAGCCGACATTTTTCCGCCTCGTCCTGGCAAACCGGAATGGGCACAGAAGGTCGAGTTCTGGAAACGCGGCCCCGGCGGCGAACCCGTTTACCGAGGCAAGAAGCCACGCACGTTAACGTCTTGGGTTCAACAGTATCATCAAGCGGTTCGGGCACTCGACGAAGGCATTGGCCGCGTCGTCAAAACGTTGGAAGAAACGGGCCAACGAAAAAACACGCTGATTATTTTCACGTCCGACCAAGGCTTTGCTTGGGGACAGCACGGATTCCGGCACAAGAAAGCGGCGTACGACGCCAATGTCCGCTCACCGATGATCGTCAGTTTTCCTGGTAAGATTCCTGCCGGAACCGTCTGCAAAACGCCGGTCGGCGGCGTTGACATTGTTCCGACGATTTTCAGCTTTGCCGGAG
>CAUZVF010001110.1:0-2751 GCA_963582955.1 Planctomycetota bacterium | reverse complement strand
ACGCATCATGCGTGCGTGACGGGAACGATCAACGTGCTGGATGCCGCTCGCCGGTCCAACGTGCGACGAGTTGTGTATGCCGCATCGAGCAGTGCCTACGGAAATCAGCCGGTCATGCCCAAACACGAAGGGCAAGTGCCGGAAGTGTTGTCTCCATACGCCGCCGCGAAACTGGCCGGCGAATTGTACTGCGAGTCGTTCGCTCACACGTATGATCTGGAAACCGTCCGCATCCGATACTTCAACGTATTCGGTCCGCGTCAGGATCCGAAGAGTCCCTATTCGGCTGTTATTCCGTTATTTGTTATGGCTCTGCTGGAAGGACGGCAGCCGACGATTTTTGGCGACGGATCTCAATCACGCGATTTCACTTTCGTCGAAAACGTCGTCGAAGCGAACATCTTGGCGGCGCACGCCGACGGAGTTTCAGGAAATGTCTACAACGTGGCCTGCGGACAAACACTGAATCTGTTGGAATTGCTCCGGGCAATTTGCCAGCACTTGGATGTTCCGTTCGGCCCGAATTTCGCACCGCCGCGAACTGGGGACGTCAAGGACTCGTGGGCCGACATCGCGGCCGCCCAACGTGACTTGGGATATCAGGTCAAAGTCAGTTTGGAAGACGGTCTTAAGAAAACAATCGATTACTACGTCGAACGGGCCAACAAGCCGGCCGAGCACGTCGAATCGGCCAAGAAGCCGGCCGAGTTGTGCATGTCAACATAACGGCACCGGCACCGGCACCGAAACATCACTTCAAGACAAATTGGCCGGCGACTCGTTGCCGGTTCGATCTCACATCAACTAAGGATCCGGTCGTGAACAAGCCATTCGAAAATCACACCGAAGAACGTCCCTTCGAGTTCCCCGCGGCACCAGTTCCGGCGTCTGGGAATTCGTCAGCCAGTGAACTTGATCTCTTGAAGCTGGTGCTCCGCTATAAGTGGCTGTTGGCCTTGGGGGTGATCGCCGGCCTGGCACTGGGACATCTTGGCTATTTGAAAATGGGGCCGGAATACGAATCGACGGCCAAGATCCTGGTTTCCGTCAAGGCAGAGATCCCGATGCGTGAAGGATCGTCGAAGCGGGCGTATGTTGGCGAGCGAGGCCAGCATATCGCGCTGATCATGAGTCCCATGATCGCCGAAAAGGCAATCAAATTGCACGATCTGAAAAAACTGCCGTCGTTTGCCAACGCGCCCGATCCGGTTGATGAGGTGTTGGATGGATTGAAGGTGCAGCGTAGCGCGGGTACCGACTACAACGTGCTGAACGTCCTCGATATTTCTTACCGAAATAAAAACAAGCGTGACGCCGATGCCGTCGTGGCGGCCATTATCGACGCGTATCAATCGTACCTGAAAGAAAAATACGCAGAAAACGCCAACAAGATGCTGGTGCTCGTTTCGGAAGCAAATGACGACATCCTGAAACAATTAGAAGAAAAGCGGGCCGAGCACCTCAAGTTCCGCAAAGATGCGCCCTTGTTGTGGAAGCAACCCAGTGGCACGGAATCTTACGGTTCGGCCGCGATCAATGTGCATCAAAAGACTGTCGAAGCCGTCGAAAAGGAAATCGATGCGAATGTCATGCAACAGGATGATGTGATTGCCGAGCAGAGAACGATGCAAGACTTGATCGACTCGGGCAAATCGCGCGAGTCATTGGAAATGCTGATTCGGATGTCGATGGCGGCCTCCGCAAAACCAGGGACAACGGCGGCGAGTGTGGGATCTGGATCCAGCGGACTGGACGACCAACTTCTTCAACAATTGTTACAGGAAAAAAAACTGCTGCGTGACTTTGGAGACGATCATCCCGATGTCAAGACCCTGCGACAGAACATCGAGACGATCAAACAACTCTATCGCGACCGTGGCTTTACGATTCCGGGGATTGTTGCCAACGCCAATGACAGGCGACAGGGAAATGTTGCCGTTCAATCCGGACGTATTGACCATGTCGAGGTTTACATGGATTTCTTGCAACAGCAGTTGAACAAGCTGAAAGAACGCCACCGTCATCTGTCAGTGCGTCATGCGAATGAAACAAAGCTAGCCAAAGGCTTCGCAAGTTTTTTCGTGAAGGACCAAATCTTCAATGAAGAAATCGTTTTGATCAAGTCGCTCTACAACAGCGTGTTGAATCGAATGAAAACCGAAAAACTGTCCCGGAACAACGGGGGATACGAACTGGAACAGATTGCGCCGGTTCGCAACCAATTGTCGTTCAAACGGCAACTGAAATTCTGGGGAGCTGGTGCTGTTTTCGGTATCGGTTTGGCCGTGGCGTTCATCTACCTCAAGGAATTGCAGGACACGACCATCAAATCTCTGGCGGAAATTCGTCGGCGATTGCAATTGCCGGTACTCGGCGGCATTCCCGAATTTACCGACGCGACGCTGAAGGCCGCTGTCGCGAATGGTCCATCGCAATACCTGCCCGCGTTGTGTTATTTCCACCGCCCGGGTTCAATGGAAGCCGAAGCCTATCGGTCGGTTCGCACCGCGCTATTTGTGACAGCCGGTAACGCCCAGCACCGTGTGATCCAAGTGACCAGTCCCGAACCGGGTGATGGAAAAACGACGATCGCGGCCAACTTGGCGGTTGCCATGGCTCAGTCAGGTAAGAGCGTCCTGCTGATCGATGCCGACATGCGGAAACCGACGGTTCACAGACTCTTCGGAGTCCCGCGCGAAGTTGGCACGTCGGAAGTGCTGGGCGGCGAGATTCAATTCGTCAACGCGATCA
>CAUZVF010001109.1:0-2751 GCA_963582955.1 Planctomycetota bacterium | reverse complement strand
GTAGGCCGTCATATTGGAGGCATTCGGGAAACGCCGTTTCCGGACCGCGGTCGATCCAAACCCAATGTGTCAGGCCGTACTGCGGATCAACCCAACGATATCGGGCATAGGGATATCCGAAGATGGCTTCGCGTCCCAGGATGTAAACCGGTGTGTTAAACCGTTGCGCTTTGGAAATCGCATCTTCGACCTTGGTGTCGTCCGACGGCGATTCGTCGGAAACAACGACCACGACCAGCCGCCGCTTCGTGCGGTTCGCCTGTTTCCCGAAGGTATCGATCGCCCACGAAATTGCCTGGCACATATTCTCCTCACCGGTTTCGTCGACGGCGATTTTGTCGATCGCGGCTCGGATTTCATTGACGTTTGCGGTCGGCTTCGCAGTCAACGTGTTGATCTTCGAGCCAAACCCGTGGATCGAAGTCCACAAGACCTCTTGGCTTTTCTTAAGCACTTTGTCGGATTTCTGCTGAATTCCTAACTCTTCATAGACCTTGTGGAATTTCTGTGCGAGTTCTTTCTGGTCGTCTTTCATACTCTCGGATTCGTCGAACAGCCAGACAACCAAGACTTTTTGTTGCCGCATCAAGCGGATCAGTTCCTGAGTAATCCGGCTGAGCGCGGCACCATAACCTTCGACCATCGCGCCGATCTCGCCGGTGACGGCTCCATTACCCAAGTCATTGCCCAACATTTCTTCGCCGGGCACGTCGATGGCACCGACGTTGACCTTGATTTTCGGATCTTGAAGAGTCTCGGACTGTTCAACCTTGGTTTGTTTGACGGCCGGCGCACCACTTCCACCGACAGACGTCGAAACCAAACCACCAGTCTGGATGTTTAGCGTTTCGGCAATTTCGGTCTCGGTTTCCAATTCCTTCGTGAACTCTTCCTGCTGCCGTTCGTCGTCGAAGACGGTCTCGACAACCACGTCGGGTTGGTCCTGCATCATCTTCTGCTGAATCAACGCCAAAGCACCCAAAAGGATGACGTGGACTCCGACCGAGATACCGATGGATGAAAAACTATTCTTGCCCATGATGCGTGAATTCCTAGTTACTGGGCCGAATGAACGCAAGCGGCCTTGGCGGCCTAAAACAGATCGTTATCAGACAGAGCTGAAAACCAAATAAGAACTTGTTGCAGCGAAATCTATTGCGGCGGCGGCTGACGTTTCTTGACAACCTTTCTCTTCTTTCCGGTTTTCGGATCTTCCTCAAACAGGATCATGGTATCGGGATCGGGGCCGTTGGATCCAGTATTGGCAAAATTGCCCTTGCCCTCTTTCCAAGTCCAGCCCATGGCGGAACTAATTTCGCGTTCGGCGATCACGGCCCAAGGTGTTCCCGGATGGTCGTCGATGACGCGTGTTAGATATTCTGTCGCCTTCTTTGCCATCTTCTTGATCGGCGGTGTTGCTTCCTTCAATCCGCGTGACGGCACCAAGTACCACATGTTGTTGTCTTTGTCTTCAAACGTACGCGGCGCGGACTTCATTTGTGCCAAAACAACATTGTACCCAAATGCTCGAACACGCATGGCAAGCACGCGGCCCATCGCCAGATCGTAACTGGCCCGCCATCGGGGCTCTTTCAGCTTGGCGCGATCCTTTTCACCCATCGCCAGCGCATTGTGGATTTCTTGCAAGCGGGCATCAACCACCGCCGGCTGCTTTTGAGCCTCATTGATCTGAGTATGTAAGATTTGGTCAGTCGTTGCCTCAAACAACGTTTGCGGTGGCCGAGGCCGATTGTTCGGATCGGACGTAAAGCGTGCGGCTGCCACAAGGGCACCCTTTGCCATGTTCTTGCCGAGGTCGCGCTGGTAGTCGCGAATCGGACGGTAGTCAGGCCGGTATTGCCGCATCGTGCCCGAATCAAAGTGATGCCGGCCACTTTCACCCGACATCAAATATAGGCCGTTTGTTTCGACACAAAGACGCGTCAGAGCGTAGGGCCCATAGCCCGCGCTCAGATTGTTCAAATCGCCGCTTCGTACGAGTCCCCAAAACGGCAAATCCAATCGTTCCGGAGCAACGGTTTCAGGTCCTTGGTCGACGGGCAGCCATTGCTGAAAGCCATCTTCGTACGTCCACCGAATGTATCCTTTTTCACGTCCAAAAACGGCGGCGTTGCCGATGCAATAACAGCGGATTCCATATTTGCTGGTCTTAAAGATAACGTCTTCAAGTTTTTCGTAATCATCGCCCCGTTCGTCGGTAACGATGACGATCATCATGTTGCGTCGCATTCGCGTCCGAAAGCTGAGCCACTTTTTCGTGACCTGTTCAACAGCAGTGAAGACGTTTTCCTTGGGTGAAGAGGACGCCTTGATGGATCGTACTTTTTCGGCCGCTTCTCGATAATCATCAACGGGGTCCGGCGTATAAAACGTCACTTTGTCGCTGAATCCGACAACGGCGGTTTTTAATGCTTTGTCAGCACCCGGTTCGATCATTCCCAACTGCTTGTAGATATTCTCGAACCGTTCGGCCACGGCATTACGCCGTTCTTTCATCGAGCCCGATTCGTCAAACAGCCATACAACGAGCGTCTTGCGATCCCGCAACGAATTGCGAATCTCGTGAGTCATCCGGTCGATCGAGCCTTTCACTCCGCCCGCATCGACATTGGCGTCACCGACCAAATCGAACGCCTTCGCCAAGTCGGCTTGGTGCGGTTCAGGAACCGAGACGGATCGGGGAACATCGACTTTCAGGATTTCCTCTTCAAGCTTCTTATCGATTTCTTC
>CAUZVF010001108.1:0-2754 GCA_963582955.1 Planctomycetota bacterium | reverse complement strand
TCCGTAATCCTACTAGACGCCGTCGTGCTTCTCAACGTAATACCCGAAAAACGGGGCAAGAACGGGGGGCCGCGAACCGCAGCCACCGGTCGGGCAAGCTGTGCCGCCGACCCGCTGCCGTCAGTATCGGCACAAACATTGCGAGCGAACCACGACGTCAGTCGCTGTAATACCGCCCGACGATACCGGCTGACTCTCCGTTGTAACTCGGGTAGAAGAATTGCAATTTACACCTGCAACGGGTTGTTGGTCGTTTTGTGAGAAGGCTGCATTCCCCCGGCGGTTGAGCTGCCTTTCGCCGGTTCGTGCCATTGCGAATCACAAGGAGCGAATTTCGTGCCAACCGGTTCTCTGGTTGCATCGAGCTGGCTCTGACAAGCTTCGTCCCACAGCCCTTATTTTCTAGATCCATCGATGATTGCGATTGCACACCGGGTAAAATATATATGCATTACTGTACAGTATGCCTGACGTCTCGTGATCAGTCGGACGGCCAATGCGAGCCGACATCGTCAGGTCGAACTGATCAGAGTCGCTGATGAATCCTACAGAAACACGGGAGACGATCATGTTTACGAGTGACTTTAGCAATCTAAAAAAACTTCCGACCGACCTGGAACCTGTTGCGATATCGCGCGAGACACCGCGGGGGTACCGGGGGCGTAGCGCTTAGGTTTAACCACATGTTTTGATTTATTTCATAGCATCCACTCCGGTGACCATGGCTTGCAGGTCGGCCCAGCCGTTCCAAATGGTTTGCCATCCCGGCGGATGATCGCCTCTGCGATTCTGGTGGCTGCGGAGTCGAGCTAACGCGTAATAGAAATCATGGATCGACCAATCCGCTCGAATCTGACGATGCCGCCAGGCACTCAGCACGGCGACGTAGTCTGCGTCGATGAGATCCCTCGCCGGGCGGAGTTTGGCATCTTGGCGGCGACTGGCGTCGCGCATCGACAACAAAGTCAACGTGACAATCGACAACAGGGCAATCGCCGGTTGCAACCGTGCTTCGGACGTGAATTGAGGACTTTCGATCTGACAGCCCGTCTTTTTCCCTTTGTGATATTCCTCCACAATCCAACGGCATTCGTACCAGTCGACCACGCGATAGGCGTCTGCAAAACATTCCACCGGCTCGTTGGTAATCAAGAACCACTCCAGTCGCTCCTGGCCTTCTGGCGGGTTCTTTTCCCAAACGCGAACGATCCAGACCGTCAACGGTTCGTTGCCGTGATCGCCGCTCTTCCTGTCGGGCGGTTTGATTCGAACCGGTGCAAACGACACGGCCATCTTCGCCTGACGGGCCGTTCGCCGGACAGTCTTCTTCTTGCCCTTCCGCTTCGGCTTTTTTTGCTTCACGGTACTGGTAACCGCCAACGTCCAGGTTCCCGCTGCAGGCAGGGTGGCCGCATACGTGCGAAGCAGGCTCGTTGGCGAAGTGGCCGCTTCCCCATGCCCGATCGAGATGCCGCGATTGTAGGCCGCGCGAATGACGAAGCGACGGCCGCTGTTGGCTTCGTGTTCGAGAAACTCAAACGTATCGGCCCCTTGATCGCAGACGTCCACCAGCTGCCAACTTGCGGGGAGCGGCTCGGTGCCGCGCAGCCACAGCCGGCTTTCCCGCGATTGGCGTCGGCGTTTTTGAGCGGTCGTTTCTTTGTCGGCAACCGTCGCCCGCTGATGCAGAACTTGATTGCACAACCCCAACACCTGGCGCGTCCCCGGGTCAACTGCCAGACTGTTTTGAACGATGTAACCGCATCGTCGGCCATTGCCGATCTGCCCGAGTTCGTCTTGCAACGAGCGATGGTTGGTGAAATCCAAGTGCGTCGCATCGTGAACGACCAACACAGGTTTCCGGCCTCGCCGGGCGATCTTGTCAAAGGTCGCGTTGCGATGCGGTGCGAGGATGCTCTCGTGAGTGAGTTGCTCACAGTTCATCAACCGATAAAAGGCCCGCAGGTCATTGGGGTTATTCAGCTTCTGAGGCAGCGAGCCACCCGGGCGTCGTTGCATCAAGTCTGCCGTCACGACCAGGCGACGCGTTCGCCGTTTGTCTCCCAACTGAGCCTTCGCAAAACTCGCTTCTCCAAAACTTTTCATGACCGAATTCATCAGGGACCCTCCGTGAACACTTGCGTTGGTACCGATCCATCGCTGAGAAGTATTACCGACGGTCAACCTTCGCCGAGCATGCCGCGAGCGCGCGAACCGCAAACGGACGTCACCACTATTCACAATCGATTCAACTCCCTCCATCCACCCCGCATATTTTCACACATCATCACAATCTGCCACAACAAGAAATTCGCACGACACGTGGAACGTGAGAAACATGTGGTTAAACCTAAGGCTTAGGCATCGGCGCGCAGCACGCGCCGTAACGGATACCACACCTCTGGCCGTCGCTGTGCAGATTCCGTTCTGGCCAATATTTCTGTTGCGGGCGCAACTCTTCATTATGTACTTCTACGCCGGCGTGGCCAAAATCAACAGCGATTGGCTCGCGGGTATACCTCTCACGGTGCCGGCCGACCGTTTCCACGAAATCCTGGCGGAATTCGGTCTGTCTGGCTTGGTCACCATGGAACAAGTCTGCCTGATCCTGGCGTGGATGGGACTGGCGTTCGATCTATCGATTGGCTTTCTGCTGATTGTGCCGCGCACACGTTGGCTTGCCGTGATGCTGCTGGCTGGCTTCCACGGCACGAACCATTTCATGTTCGACATCGGCGTGTTTCCAGTGATGGC
>CAUZVF010001107.1:0-2758 GCA_963582955.1 Planctomycetota bacterium | reverse complement strand
CGCGACGCTGGGGTATTTCGATCTGACACGCAAAGCGGGTGCGGAGAACTATGGCGGAATCCGCCTGGGCTGCTGGATCAACGCGATTCCCGTCGGCGGGCTCGTGCTGGTACCGGATGGCTCCGTCTGCACGTGCAGCTATCTGAACCGCGCCTCGTTCGCCCTGCAGCAAGTCGACTCCGAATGAATGCTCGCCGCACACAGTCCCGTGTACGTTGTGATCTCAAGAGCCGGAGTTGGCCGTCATGGATGCCGACGGATCGAACCTGAAACGGCTCACCCGCTCGCCGCGGCTGGATGATTACCCCGTCTTCTCGCCGGACGGCCGGCGAATCGCATTCACCTCCAACCGCGATCGAAACTTCGAGATCTACGTCATGAACGCCGACGGTTCCGAGCCACGGAACCTGACCCGAAACCCCGCGATCGACCAGTTTCCCGCCTGGAGGAGTGGTTCCGGGCGACAGCCTGATATGTCGGCTCGAAGGGAAACGGATTCTCGTCATCATGCAAGGCATGGACCGATCGAAAACGCACGATTCCTTCTTCGGCTATCACGCGGGGATGTCGTTGATCGGCAACGTCATCGAGCCGGGGTTCCATGATCTGGGGAAAGTTCCGCATTGTCAAAATCGATGTGCCGGGCGGCTGCGCACGCGAGGCGTGATTGTTCTGAACGGTAAATCGGACTTTCGGCGCCCATCGACACTTTCGGCATCCAGATCAATCAACCACTGGTTGCGCTCGGTTCGACAGGTCCTTGAGGTCGGCGCTGAACATACAAAACGGAATCCGTGCCGCGGACGAGGCACAGATTGCCGCGGTCACGGCAATCGCCAACGCACCGTCTCGGTTACGAACATGTCTGGGGGTTGTTTCAGGTATGCCGTCAATGCGTAACCTGTCACCAAGCTGCCGTCATCGAGCTGCAACGTAACCGGCCATCCGACCTGGTTCAGGGCAGACAGCGCTAATTGAATGGGATGGTCCCGGTCCCAAGTCCGCCCGCCGTCGTTGCTTACGATGGCGTAAACTCCGAATGGCAGGTGATAGTTCGAGTAGGTGGCCAGAATCCGTCCGTCCTTGAGTTCCGTGAGATAGGCATGAACCTCCGCGGTCCGGGACATCGCCCGCGGATTGGACCACGTCTGACCATCATCACGTGACTCGGTCAGCAGTGTGATGCCGAAACCATGCATGTCGCCCTTGGGTGCGCCTTTCTGGAGACTGCGGATGGTGGCCAACATCCGCCCGTCACGCAGACGGATGGCCGAGACCTCTCCGAAACGACGTTTCTTGTCCCAGTTGATGACGCCCTCGGAGAACGACCAGGTCTTGCCACCATCGGGTGATCGGCAAAGTTGGAAATTCGGGCTTCCCACGTTCGCCTGAGTCCAGTCGAACTTTGCAGCCCGCACGAACAACAGCGAGCCGTCCTTCCCGGCGATCATGTTGCGTGGGAGATCGCTGCCCCGTAGGACCGATTTCTCCCAGGTCCGCCCGCCATCCGTCGAACGGGCCAGATTGATTTCTTCTTTGTATTTCGTTCCCGGACCGAAGTAGCCTTTCTGAGCCGATAACACGACCGTCCCGTCCGGCAATGTCGTCAGGCTCGGTTCCTTTCCTGACAGCGGAGTTTCGCCAATCATCTTCCACGACTCGCCGTTGTCGGCCGACGCGTAAACGAAGATGTCAAACTTCTTTTTCCTCGGATCCTCGTCGTTGTTGTTCTTGCAAGTTGCCAACAACAGTTTGCCGTCGTTAAGCAGGGTCATCCCGCACTTGTAATTCCCGCGCGGCCCGACACGAGTGCGCACAGCATGCTGCCGATTCCAAAACACCACCTGTTGGCGATCCTGTCCGTTGTAGCCGACGCGTTCCGGGTCGGCGGCTTCGGTTGCTGGCGACGCCTTTTTCAGCCACGCCCAAGTCGCCACGGGAGCGGCCAGGCCCCAGATCAGTGCGAGAGTGAGTATGACTGGCAGCGATTGGCATTGCTTGTTCATGGGTGGACTCCTTGGTGCGATGTATTCCCAAAGATTTTCTCGGATCGCGGTTGCTCAATCCGCATGTGAGTGTGCCAAAGGACCATCGCGCACGCGAGGCGTGATTGTTCTGAACGGTAAATCGGACTTTCGGCGCTTTCGGCGTTCAGAACATTCAACCTTTGGTTGCGCACGCTACCCTATTGGCCTCGGCTACTCAAGCGGGTTCTGCGCGGTGGGAGACTTCCGCATCTAAGCGTTTGAAGCGGGTCTGCTCGTCTTTTGCAGTCTAAAGGCTGAACTCCAACCCGAAGATTGGCCGTCGTCGCCGTCGTCTCAGTCCGGCAATGTCTCGCCAAAGAAGCGCAGCCAGTTGCCGCGCATGATGGCGGCGACGTCATCGGCGGAATAGCTGCGTCGCCGCCGAATTGTTTTTGCGAGCGAGCGCTGGGGCGACCTGGAGTTGGCCGTCATGGATGCCGACGGATCGAACGTGAAACGGCTCACCCGATCGCCGAGGCTGGATGATTACCCCGTCTTCTCGCCGGACGGCCGGCGAATCGCATTCACCTCCAACCGCGACCGAAACTTCGAGATCTACGTCATGAACGCCGACGGTTCCGAGCCACGGAACCGGACCCGAAACCCAGTCAAGGAATTTGTCAGCTTGTTCGGTAGTACGCCGGGACGCCCGGAAGGTGAGTTTCAATCTTCGTTGCCGCACGCGTTGTTTTTCGCCAACAGTGAGACCGTGATTTCGTGGATCGAACCAG
>CAUZVF010001106.1:0-2763 GCA_963582955.1 Planctomycetota bacterium | reverse complement strand
CTAAACAGTCTTCAAACAGGGATTCCTGATTGTCCGAAGTCGTAGTAAACAGCCACCATCGTCTCAATCTTATTTGTCGGCGGTGGCATGACTCGCGGCTAGTTGCTGGGCAGTTCGACGCGGTTGGCGGGCGTTCCGCAAACTCGTCCGGTACACTCTCACGAGATTCTCGCGACCACCTACCACCAATTGGGAATCGATCGCAATCTGGCAATCAAGGATGATCAAGCGCGTCCCGTTCGAATCATGCCGGAAGCCGAGCCGGTGTCGGAGTTGATCGGATAAGCACTTAATTCAAACTATGGGAGGTCTCAATGCGATTTCGACTCAGCGCAATTCTGGCTGGTTTCCTGGTGCTCACGACTGCGACAGCTCAGGCGCAGAACAAACGTGATGACAAAGTCAAAGAAGACCGCAAAAACGTTTCGGAATTGGGAGATTGGAACTATAACGACTTGCCAGCCGGTATGGCCGAGGCCAAAAAAACCGGGAAACCGTTGCTAATTGTCTTTCGCTGAGTGACCTGACACGCCTGTGAAGGCTTTGACGGGCAGGTTGTCCGTCGTGATCCCCAAGTGAAATCGCTGATGGACCAGTTTGTCTGCGTCCGCATCGTGCAGGCGAATGCTCTGGACTTGTCGCTGTTTCAGTTCGACTATGATCTGACATTCGCCGCATTTTTCATGAATGCGGACAAAACCATCTATGGCCGCTTTGGCACGCGTTCGGATACGAAAGACGCAACCCGCGACATCTCCATCGAAGGCTTCCGCAAAGCATTGGTATCGGCTTTGGAATGGCACAAACAGTATCCCGCGAACAAGGATTTGTTCCGCGACAAACGCCAAGCGGAATCCAAACACAAAACTCCCGCCGAGTACCCGTCGCTGCGCGGCAAGTTCAAAGCGACTTTGAATTACGACAAAAACGTCGCTCGCAGTTGCATGCACTGCCACCAGATTCACAATGCCCGTCAGCGGCTCTACCGGTCTCAGCGAAAACCTGTTCCCGATCACATCATCTATCCGTGGCCTCTGCCGACGGTCGTTGGCCTGTCGCTTGATCCCCGTGAAATGGCGAAGGTGCGGCAGGTGACCAAAGACTCGCTCGCGGAGCAAGCCGGATTTCGAAGTGGCGACGAGATTCAGTCGATCAATGGCCAACCGATCCTATCGATCGCCGACGTACAGTGGGTTCTGCACACGGCCCGCGATGGGAACAAACTGAAAGCCAAAGTTGTCAGAAACGGCCAAGAGCAAAGCCTTGACATATCTCTCGAACGCGGCTGGCGTACCAAAGAAGACATCTCTTGGCGAACGACGAGTTGGGACTTGAGACGCATGGCAGCAGGCGGATTGCATCTTATCCGTCTTCCCGACCGTGATCGTCGCAAGGCTAAGTTGACCGGCAAGGAAATGGCATTGTTCGTCGATCACGTCGGACAATACGGTGAACACGCCGTCGCCAAGCGTGCCGGCTTTCGCCACGACGACATCATTGTCTCGTTCGATGGACGCACTGATCTGATGAGCGAAACAGAATTGTTCGCGTACGTTTTGAAAAAACGAATGGCTGGCGAAGTCGTTCCAGTAACGCTCATTCGCGGCGGCGGCCGTTTGAAGCTCAAATTGCGAATGCAGTGATGTGAAGAGTCGCCGAGCGGAAAACTAAGGGAATCGGTTCGGACAAGAAGACTCGTTTAACGGCAAGCCGCAGGCGATGGTGCCTTGGGAAAAGCCGTCGCCCGCGGCTTGCCGTTAAACAACAAAATGTGACATTCTTGACTGCGCG
Source organism: Planctomycetota bacterium (assembly GCA_963582955.1). Lineage (GTDB taxonomy): Bacteria > Planctomycetota > Planctomycetia > Planctomycetales > Planctomycetaceae > CAUZVF01. Next base: position 972 of record CAUZVF010001106.1, on the reverse strand, counting down.
AAGTATAAGATGTTTGCCGCCTAGCCCAACAAGGACTCGCGCCAACTTGATTGGTCGGAACCAAAGTTTGATTGGCATGACGGCGCCGCGGTTCATACAAGATCCGCGAGCGTGCCGGTGCTTGTGTTGAAACGATCCGACTCGATTCCCATTCGATGCAACAGTGACAAGTGCAGATTGGCAATCGGAGTTCCCTTGCCACACGCAATGTGTCGTCCCGGTTTCAACGATCCGCCGCCACGGCCGGCCAGCAGAATCGGGAGGTCTTTGCGGATGTGTCCGTTCCCGTCTTTTAGTCCCGATCCGTACAATACCATGCTGTTGTCGAGCAGATTTCTGCCGCCCTCGTCGATGTTCTTCATCCGTTCCAGCAAATAGGCCAATTGCAGGCTGACGCGGCGTCAATGTTGAAGCATTCCGGTCGTTATTTTTCCTGAATTGCCTCGCGGAATGGGAATTGGTCGATTCGTATTAGGTTCATTGGATTGGGTATCCGGCGATTATACAGCTTGTAGGGAACGGCGTAGGCGGCGACCTTGCCAGACGTCAATTCCGCAATGTAGATGATGCTGTCGCCATACTGATTGCCGGCCCGTCCTTGGATTTGGGCTCGTCCGCAGGAAATGGCGTACTCAGTTCCTTCCTCGACTTCGAAGTCTTGAGCCACGTTTCGAGTATAAGCGGCCACGAATTGCGATCCCTGACGATTCATGACGGCGCCGGTCAACCGCCCCGTCAGAAAATCAAGAATGAATACCGCTTCCAAGTCGGGTGATACATAACACGTCGTCATCGCAAATTTATTGTTACGGTCGGTCGAGGCCGCCATCGCGGGTTCGTGAGGTGCGAAATACGAGATACACAATCCAGCCAGCACGCCGGTGATCAGCCAAACAGTTCGATTGCCAGAATTCTTGTTTTCCACGATTTCGATCTCCGTATGGGAATTGATTGAGTGAGAGTCAATGCCGA
>CAUZVF010001105.1:0-2768 GCA_963582955.1 Planctomycetota bacterium | reverse complement strand
CGCCCAGCATCCTTCCACTTCTCTTTTCCACGGATCCGTTGACCTTCTTCGTCGAATAGAGGAATCCGTTTCTTGGTGTCGGGCAACGTGTAATACCAGCAGACGGTTTGTTTCCAGTGCCACGCGGATCCGTGGGACTGTCGACGCTTCTTAGTTTTCCTTCCCATTCACCTTTACCTCATTACTTTGATCTTCATTCAATCGCCGAGCGTTGACCCACTGACGTCAGCCATCGATACTGAGGCTGGCTTGCCGCGACATCACCCAGAAAAGTCCAGCCATCGAAGGGCCCGACATGCGTTCCCCAATAACCAGAGCTAGTATTCCACCCAGTGGACTAACCGTCCAATTACTACATAGATTTGCTACACTCATTCTTGTCGTAGTCTCGGATCCGTTGTCAATAGATGCATCAAATACAGTACTTTTATCCGATATCCGTCGTGTACCTAATATTGTACTAATACTTGTCGATGACATGGGCTGGAATGATTTGGCTTGTTACGGCAACCGGTTTCATGAAACTCCGAATATCGACCGGCTGGCGAAGCAGGGTATGCGATTTACGAATGCGTATGCCGCCTGTCCGGTTTGCTCTCCGACGCGGGCCAGTATCATGACGGGGCGGTATCCGGCTCGGATTGGAGTGACCGATTTCATTCCCGGACATTGGCGTCCGTGGGAACAGCTTGTCGTGCCGCAGATCCACAATGAATTGCCACCGAGCGAGATAACGTTTGCCGAGGCCCTGAAATCCGCAGGTTATGTTTCTGGAGCGTTCGGCAAATGGCATCTGGGCGGAACCGACAATTATCCGGCACATCAAGGCTTCGACGACTTCATCGTAACCGGCGGACGGCACTTCTTTCCTCGGTTTCGGACGACTCCAAAAGTCGCCGTTCAGAACGGCACGTACCTGGGCGACTTCCTGACCGATCAGGCGTTGCGGTTTATCGACGAGAATCGCGAACGGCCGTTTGTGCTTTATCTAAGCCATTATGCCGTCCACATCCCGTTGGAGGCAAAGCCAGCACTTATCGAAAAGTACAAGCACAAGCAGCCGAAACCCGACGGTTTCGTCAACAATCCGATTTACGCGGCAATGGTCGAACATGTCGACGAAAGTGTGGGCCGCGTCACTGAACATCTCACGAAACGAAACCTTGCCGACAACACGGTCGTGATTTTCTTTTCCGATAACGGTGGCTTGTATCAGCGATTCGACAAGCAGGGAACTGCCGTGATGACAAACAAGCCGTTGAGAGACGAAAAGGGCAGCCTGTACGAAGGTGGCATTCGCGAACCGCTGATCGTTCGCTGGCCCGGAAAAGTTGCCGCGGGCAGTGTTTGCGACGTTCCCGTAACCAGCGTCGATTTCTTCCCGACGATGCTGAACATCGCCGGCTTGGCCGATCAATTGACACCAAAGATCGACGGCGTCAGCCTGAGCCCGCTGTTCACCGGAGCCAAAGACTTGGGACGCGACGCCATCTATTGGCATTATCCGCATTATCACCACACGACTCCGGCCGGAGCGATCCGGCGTGGCGATTACAAACTCATCGAATACTTCGACAACGGCCGCGTGGAACTCTACGATCTGAACAATGACATCAGCGAAACGGCCGACCTCGCCGAAGCAAAACCAGACGTGGCCAGATCGATGCGGCAGCAACTCGCCAACTGGCGAATTTCGGTCGGAGCGAAAATGCCGACCAACAACCCCGATCATGATCCCAAACGAGCCCACGAATGGAAGCGCCGGCCCCGGCCCGGGCGACCGAACGCAAGCACTAAGAAAAAACAACAACCGTGACCGATCCGTCATATCACATTGAAGACGCGCGACCATCCGACTTCTTGAACGTGGCGGCGTTGGATCGCATCGTCTGGCCGGATGAACCCAACACTTTCATTCCCGATGGCGAGCACATTTGGCGCGTGTGGTGCGATTACGCAACGTTACTCGTCGCCCGGCTCGACGATTCGGCACCGCTGTCTGATTCGGGCGACATCGCCGGTTCGCTGGTGCAGTTTCCCACCCAATCGGGCGAGACAATGTTGCACAAGATCATGGTCCATCCAGATCGCCGAGGTTGTGGTATCGGATCGGCGCTGATGAAGGCCGGATTGGAGCAAGCGACATCGAACATTCTATTGACGGTCGATCCCAACAACGCCGCCGCCGTCCAACTGTATCAAACCTTTGGTTTCACAGTCCGCGACCGGATCGACGGCTATTACCGCCCGCATGAAGACCGATTGATCATGGTTTTCCAGCCGGAAACGTGATACTCACCCGTCGGGAGACAGCACAATCTTGATGCATCCGTCGCGTTTCTCGTCGAATCGTTGGTAGGCCTCGACACCGTCACACAGCGGCATGTGGTGCGTGAACACGCGGGGAATTGCAATCGTTCCATTGACGACCAAGGGAACGATGCGATTCAAGTACGACCGAACCGGACAGCGGCCCGTCTTGTAAGTCAGATTCTTGTCATAGGCATCGATGGGCGCGAATGCGAACCGCGGAGCAGTGTGAACTCCGACAACCGACAGCGTTCCGCCCGGCCGCACGAGAGAAATTGCAAGCCGCTGGGCACTCGAGTTGCCGACCGCTTCCATGACGGCATCGGCGCCACATTGGCCCGTGCGTTGAGTTTCCCGCTCAAGCACCGATGCGGCCGTGTTGGGATCACACGTCGCTGTCGCTCCGACCTGGCTCGCCAATTCCAACCGCGAATCAATCTGGTCGACGGCAATTATGG
>CAUZVF010001104.1:0-2769 GCA_963582955.1 Planctomycetota bacterium | reverse complement strand
GCCGCGGGTTTGTTCTTCGTCGCCGTTTTGGGTTTGAAGTAGAACGCGGGGATCATCCGTTGGTCGTACGTCTTGAATTCAATCATGGCCGGCTTGACGAACAGACTCTCATCCAATCCGCCGATTTCACTGTAGGTCCAACGGATGAGCGTGGATTTTATCAAATCGAGCGACCACACGTCCGAGGGTCCGTTTGGCCGAGAGAGTGTGAATCCCAAGCGGTTTCCATCCGGCGAGAATTCCAGTGAACCGATGATGCCGATCGGCATTTCAATCCCAATGTGCTTGCCGTCAACCAAGAGATACAATTCACTGCTTCCGCCCTTGTTGATTGTAAAGGCCGCCGGAAAAATCGACTGGACCGGACTCACGGAGTTGACCGCGATTTGTTCCACGTCCCACGGAATTCCAGCACTCAGCCATTGGAATTCAAAAGACGACAAGTCAACGCGGGCCAACCGTCGAAACTCATCACCGGCATCGCACACCATGTAAGCCGATTTTCCATCCAGCGAGAACTTCATGTCGCCGAATGAGACTTTTCCCTTGCGGCCTCCGGGGACCGGAATGTTTTGTTTCTTGCCTGTCTGGACACTGAGTAACGCGGGATAGGATTCATTTCGGGAAACGTACCGATTGATCAACAGCGTCGAGCCATCTCGCGACCAATCCATGGGGACCCAATACTCGCCGCTGGTCTGCATCAGCGGTGTCAGTCCGCCGGTGCCATGCGGTTGTGCGATATACAAATCGGTATCACGTCCGTTTCGGCTGTTATTCGTAATGATCAAGAACAGCCCATCGTCGCGGACGGGTCCCAGCAGATTTCGTGACTTGCCATCGGTGATCCGTCTCGTTTCGCGAGTTTCACCGTCATGCAAAAACACTTGGTATTGTTCGTTCCCGCCACTGCTCATCGTGATCAGCATCGAACCAAGATCATCAGATGGCAGAAACTGGCCGCTGGCAGGCTCGTTGAAAAACGTGACCTGCCGCCGCCTTCCGCCCGGCTCGTAAACACGATGCAATTGAGACGTGTTGCCGAACCGCGTACGGATCAGAATGCCCTTGCCATCGGGAGCCCAGCCGCGGAACGACGCCGATCGCGTGTTTTGATAGCGTGACAGCCGTTCGATCAATTCAGACGGTACTGGCGGTACGCCTTCCGTTTGAATTGCCGGCGGCTTGAGCGGATCTTCCGCGACCGCCAAACGGTCGGTCCCCAAAAGTACCACCCCCAAACAGAGCACCGGCAGCACCGCGCGCCGTCCATTGATTCGATTTAACATGCTGGGATTTCCTTTCGTCGTTGAAGCCACAGGATAACGCAACAGTCCTCACTTCGCGACAATCAACTCTTGCTAGCACGGCGAAATGCCATAAAATGACGCATTCTGTCGAATCAATACTCGCCAATTTCCCCACGGGTTCCGTGTGATCTTTACAACAATCTCCATACTGCGACGCTTGGGAACTGTGTACTTACCATTCCCCAATTTGATTCTACTCCTTTAACGGCAAGCCGCAGGCGACTGCGTTTCGGACGACGCAGTCGCCTGCGGCTCGTCGTTAAACGAGGAAGTCGTTGTTACACACTTTCTTAGGAGAATCTCGGATGCCTTCCACGAACGCTTTTGGTGCCGATGGCACGCTGGCCACGACCAGTGGTGAATACAGAATCTATCGTCTGCGTCAACTAATTGATGACAACGTTGGCGACATCGAAACACTGCCTTACTCGATTCGCGTGCTTCTGGAAGCATGTCTTCGAAACGTCGACGGCTTTGTGGTGAACGAAGAAGACGTCGTCAATTTGGCGAACTGGAATGCCGAGAGTCCCAAGCAAGTCGAGGTTCCATTCAAACCCGGACGCGTCGTCCTTCAAGATTTCACGGGAGTTCCCGCGGTCGTCGACTTGGCCGCGCTTCGCAGCGCCATGGTGCGGATGGGCGGTGATCCGAAAAAGATCAACCCCTTGGTGCCGTGCGATCTGGTTGTCGACCACTCGGTACAGGTCGATCAGTTTGCGTCGGCATTAGCGCTGCAATTCAACGTGGACAAGGAATTCGAGCGCAACCACGAGCGATACCAGTTTCTGCGGTGGGGCCAAAAGGCGTTGGACAACTTCCAAGTCATTCCGCCCGCCACCGGCATCGTGCATCAGGTTAATCTCGAATATCTGGCAAAAGGAGTACTGACCCGCGACGGCGTTGCGTTTCCCGATAGTCTGATTGGCACTGATAGTCACACGACCATGATCAACGGACTAGGTGTTGTCGGCTGGGGTGTCGGAGGCATCGAAGCCGAAGCCGTCATGCTGGGACAGCCGATTTACATGCTGACTCCCGAAGTCGTCGGCTTCAATTTGTTTGGCGAGTTGCCAGACGGTTCGACGGCAACCGATTTGGTTCTGACCGTCACCCAGATGTTACGCGCCCATGGAGTTGTCGGTAAGTTCGTCGAATTCTTCGGCGACGGACTGAACAATCTCGGCCTCGCCGACAGGGCAACTCTGGCAAATATGGCACCGGAATACGGGGCCACGATGGGATTCTTCCCCGTTGACGATGAGACTCTGCGATTCCTGGAACGCACGGGCCGATCGCCCGACGAGGTGGATTTGGTTGAACGCTATTACAAAGAACAAGGCATGTTCCGCACGGCCGAATCGCCGCAGCCTCGGTTTTCCAGCCAAATGGAACTCGACATGTCGACGGTCGTGGCTTCCATGGCCGGACCAAAACGGCCACAGGACCGCATCTTGTTATC
>CAUZVF010001103.1:0-2771 GCA_963582955.1 Planctomycetota bacterium | reverse complement strand
GGGGTTGCCGCCGTACGTGCTACTCTCGGAAGAACAGACCCGAAACCCGGTCATCGCGACGATCATGAGCCCCTCGTATTTGGGATCTCAGTGTTCACCGTTGACGATTTTGCAGAATCCTTTCCAATCACAGTTTCAACCGAAGCCCGTCGAAACCGCCGCCGCCAGTTTGAAGCTTGCCGACGATTTGACGTTGGCGCGTGTTGATGACCGGCGTTCGCTGTTGTCCGATCTGGACCGATTCGCACGAAGAGCCGACGCCAGCCGAACGATGGAAGGCATCGATGAATTCAATCAAGCCGCGTTGACAATGCTCACCAGCGGCGCCGCCCGGCGGGCCTTTGATCTGACGCAAGAATCGCCGAAGACACGCGAACTCTACGGAGAACATCGCTGGGGGCAAATGGGATTGCTGGCACGTCGCCTTGTCGAAGCGGGAGTTACATTCGTGACGATCAACACCGCACCGGATTCACTATGCTGGGACTGGCATCGCAACATCGTCAACGACGATCGCCCGGCCGATGGATCGGATGGGCCAACGCGTGGAATGGACATTTCCGGACCTCCGCTCGATCAGATGCTGGCGGCGCTGATTACCGATTTGTACGAACGCGGCCTTGATCGAAAGGTCCTGCTCGTCGTGTGGGGAGAATTCGGTCGCACGCCACGCGTCAACAAAACGGGAGGCCGCGATCATTGGGGTTCATTAATGAGCATTTTAATGGCCGGCGGCGGCATGAACGTCGGACAGGTCATCGGCCGATCAAATTCCAAAGGCGAGATTCCAATCGATCGCCCGGTTTCTCCAACCGACGTGTTGGCGACGATGTACGAGCATCTCGGCATTGATCCGACCGGTCACACCGTCAACCGCGCCGGCCGGCCGATCCCGATTCTTCCGGATGGCGAACCAATTGCCGAATTGATCGGCTAATCAGAGGGTGCGGTCGAATCGCCGATTCGGGCTGATGGCGCACGAGACCAAGTGCGTAGGCCTCGCTCGTTGAACGCACGAAGCACGACAAACCACAGACCACCGATCAAACCGCAGCAGGTGACCAAAGCCAGCCAAAAATACCGATTCAGTTCGCGTTCCAATTCGTCAACCGGTTGCAAGGCTTTGCTCTTTGGTTCCTGGACAACAGCGATCCAATGTGTTTGGCGAACCGGAGAAAACGCGGCCAGCCAGATTCCGCCGTAAGTTGCTGAATCAAGTTGTCGAACGGGATCAAGATACGAGGACTCTCGCTCGTCGTCTTCCAGGCCAGCGGCGTCCGGACCGTATTTCCCTAAACGGTCGAGCTTTTCCTTGACCGGTCCTGTAACACGTAATTTTTCGAATGTGGTGATCTCGTCCGCGGAATTTTGCTCACGGATGTGGCGAATCCACGGATGATCGAGCAGTTTTCCGTCGCGCTGATCTATCAAAGCAATCAATCGGGTAACTTGGCTGTCGCCGTTGCCGTGGATGTTGTCTTCGTGTTCCTCCAGCAACGCACCTAACTCGGAAGTGCGGGCCAAGACTCCGATCACGTTTTTTCCGTCGACGTCCCAAATGGGAACCGAAATTGCGACTTTGTATTTTTGCTCGGTGGACCCTCGATAGGCCAGCGACACATGCGGTTTCGATAGCGGCGTGATGCCGGCCGGCTCCTTACCTTTCTCGTACGATTCATCTCGTCCGTGCCAGTAGTCACGATGCGCCCATTTCTGGTCCCACGTCTGACTGCGTTGATGACGCCATCGTTGGTATCCATGCGAGTCACAGAAGAACCAACTCTTGTCGGCCATACGACCTTGTGATCGGCGTTTCCTCGTAGTCTCCGAATAAGCACGGTTCATCAATGAAATCAGCTCGTCGCGTTCGACCCATTTTGTTGCGGCCGCATCTTGTACGGCGACGCGCAACTCTCGCTGTTCGGCGACCTCCTGCAATTCGAATGTTCGGTCATCCAATTCGCGTTCCAAGAGTCCCGCGAGAAAAGTGACCGATACCACATCGCTTTCCAATGCCCGTTCGACGACATTTTCCTGTGCAGTCTTCACGGCTTTGCCGATAATCGTTTGAGCAAACGGCACGAGCGCGACTAACAGCAGTGCGGGAGCCAACACGCCTAAAGCGATCAGCGGACGCCGGGCTCGGTTACGGTCCCGAAGCGCGAGAACGTCGAGGACGGCCTGAGCGTTTCGGTATCGACGTTCCGGATCGACTTTCAGGCATCGATCGACGATGTCGGCCAGCCGCTTGTCGATTCCCGGGAAGTGGCGCAGGTGACTTGGCGAAGGCAACTGCGTCACGATCTCACGGTAGATTGCCAACCGTTCTTCCAGCGATTCCGCCGTGCGAAGCCGATCTTCGGATTCCTGGTCACGATGCGGAGGCTTGCCGCTCAGCAAATGATACAACAGCGCACCGAGTGCATACACGTCCCATCGCGCGTCAGGAACCGCATTCAAGTCGGCTTGTTCCGGAGCCATATAGAATAACGTGCCGAGCGCCGGGTTTTGCTCGTTCGACAATCGCGACTGACCAAAATCACAGAGCCGAGGTTGAAAGTCACTGTCGAGCAAGACATTGGCCGGTTTCAAATCGCAGTGCAGAATGCCGCTGCCGTGCGCGTGTACCAATGCTTGCAGCACGGCCTTCGCAATTTCGACCGCTTCGTTTGGCGGCAACGGACCGTCCGCCAGATACGACTCCAGCGACCCCCGTTCGAGGTATTCCATCACGTAATAGGGCGGATCGCTGTTCCAACCAACGTCGAGCA
>CAUZVF010001102.1:0-2774 GCA_963582955.1 Planctomycetota bacterium | reverse complement strand
TTTCATCGGATCATCCGACAATCGCGTGTCGGGCGTTGTCGAATCGTTCCGCATTCCGGCAACGGCCCGTCGGACTCTGCCGAAGTCGCCTCGCAAGACTGACTCGGGATAACCGGGGTTGTTGCCTTCCAAATACGAGATCCACCCGTCGTTGCCCAGCCGTTTGCGGTCGTCGGGTTTCATCGACAGGTACCAAATCTCGCGAGCCCCCGCGTCGTATTTTCCGGACGTATAGTTGTACCAGCCGTCGTCTCCAAAGTTTTTTGGGTACAGTGTCTTGCCGTCGATGACTTTGGCGTTCGAATTGATGGTGTCGATTTGCCTGCGCCACACGTCCAGATAGCGGTCGTCTCCCGTCAGTATGTAGGCGTTCATGAATCCAACGCGGCCGATATTTGTCGTGTTTCGATGAGCCAACGCGCCGGTTTGCGGTACGACGACCGAGAATCCCCAGCCGTAAACTCCCGCATACCACTTCCCTTCGGGGCCGCCGATTTTTCCATCGAGTCCGATCTTTGACGGAATAATGTTGCCGTTGGCCAGAGTTCGCTCGCGCCACGCATCGACATATTCCAACAACCAACGCTTGTACTTATCGTCGCCCGTCAGCATGTAGGCGTTGATCGCCAATGAAGTCGCGGCCAGATTCGACGGATGATCGCCGACGATGTCGTTGTAGTCCTTGAAGTGGGCGACCATTTCGGCGTAGGTGCTTTCGCCATGACCCAGTTGGAATCGGTTTTCGACTTCGATGGGATCGCCGGCCCAATCGAGCCCCGTTGCGCGACGCATCAGCGGACCGCGGCTGCCGTTGAACAGGCTGCGGATGATGCGGTGCTTGGGATCATAATTTGGAGCACCCGGGTCTTCGTTCATGTAGAACCCAGCGTACCGTTTGACTCGCTGCTGAAAGTTGCCGTTCTCGGGATCAGACAGCCCTTGCAGGTTGAAGACCGTCAATCCCTCGCCGTTGTGCAGCCAATCGAACATGACGGGAAATTCTTTGTAGTACATCCCGTCCCGCGCGAACGGCACATCAACAGTTTTCGCCAACGTGAATTGCCGCAGGTGTCCTTCCCACGCTTTCTTGTACATATCGAGGACCACGTCGTCGGATCCCAAAGCGTGCAGAATCGGCCAGAAGTTGCAATTCTCGATCGCATCGTCGGGTCCGTCATCTCCGCCCCAGCGTTCGACGCACAGCAGGAATCCGCGTTCATCAAAGTACTTGGCGAAGAACTCACGGCATGCGTCCGAATTGGCTCGCAACAGTTCCCGTTCCAACAACGCCCAACTTGGCGGCGCCATTGGTTGTTTGACGGAAACGGTGACTTGCCCGCAACAGACGTTCGATATGACAATGGATACAAGCAGCGTGGCCGCAAAGGCGAGACGACAAGGAATCATGCGAGAAACTCCTGGCGGGATCAGAGTGATTCAAGAACTCACCGCCATCATACTCGCACGGCGTCCCAGTGCGAGCCAACGGAGCTTGGCCGACGCGATGTGAACTCTGCGTCCCGTAATAGACCGAGCATCCACGAACTGCATTCCGATGTGTTTGCAGCCCCGCGTGTTAACCCGTCGCGGGTGTCCAATCGTATTTCTGAAGTTCCAATGCGAGAAACACGATGCCCATGATGAGTGCGGCGACTGATACGAACATCAGTCCCACGTAAACGTCGGCGCCGGGCTTTTCGCCGGAATCAGATCTTCGTGGAGACATTATCGTCTTTCTCTATGATACCATTCTTGGCGCGTTCAATGACTTTGCCGACGGCCGTGTCAGGAGTCACATAAACGATTTCGATCATTCCCAAGTACTTCGCCTTTCTCCCTGCTTCCACGCCGGGACGATAGACGAATAACTTGTGCCCCTGTTTCAGCCCGTCATCGCTGCCGATCGATACTTTGATCAAGTGAGTTCCGCCGCGATCGGCCTTGCGGGAATCCAAAACCAATCCGGATACCAACGGCGGAATCTCGGATTTGCCGACGTAAAGATTGGGATCGGTTGGCAAATTATGCTCGTTGACAATGCGTTGCAGGAACGCAAGTTTTACCAGCATTTGGTTGTATTTCTCGGCAACCGATTTTTGCTTGACCTGATTGTTGAACAGTTCGTCCTGAAGCGAACGAACCTCGGCCGTGACTTCGTTCAGCTTCTTGTGCAGCTCGGCATTCGCCACGCGTTGCTTGACGGCTTCTTCACGCCGGCGTTTTGCTTCTTCTCCAGAGATTTCCGCGGCCGCTCGTTGAGTGTCCCGGTCGGTCTTGGCCGTCGTCAATTCAGTTTCCAAATTTTTAACGCGTTGGTCCAAAATACGTTTGTCGTTAGCCAGCTTATTGGCGAGCTTCGTTTGATCATCGAGCTTGACCGTCATTTCGTCTTTGTACTTGTTGGAATCTTCTTCCAAAGTCGCGTAGCTTTCGCGGGCTTCACTGACAATCGTTTTCTGCTCGTCGTATGCTGTCTTCCAGTTTTGGTGCGCGCTGAATACCGCACCAGCGAATGCCATAAAACAGACACTGAAGACGACCTGGACCACCACCAGTACTTTGCCGACAAACGTCATTGGACTGCTCCCAGTATTTGTGTTTTGCTTCTTGCGGGCTGTGTGTGAGCTGTTGTTAATTCAGCAAGGCGCGCGTCGATCAGCCGTCGTAACTCAGTTGCTTATTCCGCCTTTGTAGCCGTTCCAGGTTTCCGTTGAGCCGTTCCAGCAAATCCTGAAGACGCCTCTTTTGTTCTTTCAACTGATAGTGATCGGCTT
>CAUZVF010001101.1:0-2780 GCA_963582955.1 Planctomycetota bacterium | reverse complement strand
GACGGATTTGGAGATCCCCGAAGTCGAAGTCTTGGACGACGAACGACGCGTTAGCCCGCCCGATTCCAAAGCATCGACTTACGGCATGGAAACCGCCGATGCCGGTAGTGTCAAGAAATCATCACGAGACCGCGCGGCCGCACTTGATTCCGAACCCATTCCACCGCCGAAGAAACCGACCGCCAAAAAACGCCCGCGTCCCCAAACCGCCAACGAATCCGACATCGACTCGGCATTGCAGGGACTGGCCGACGACGAAGCAACCGCGCCCACGCTCAAGAAGCGTCCCACAAAAAAACGGAAACGCCGCGGCCGAACCGAATGATTTTGCCGCGTGTTGTCCGGTCAAGTGAAACTCCCGGACAAAAGACCTCTTCGGAACAAAGAGCATCCGGACAACAACCTGTCCTCGTCATCCTCTTTGAGAGTTTCTCAAACAGCGGTCTGATTTCCCTTCAGTCCCGAATGGACGAAAGCATATAGCCGCAGGCGCAAGCCCAATGCCACTCACTTTGTAGAACGTTTAAAACAGTTGGGACAACGGTTCTACACACGCGAAACTCCGCGCAAAGTGAGTGCCATTGGAAGAGCCCCGGCTTGAAGTTCAAACCGGGGCTCTTTGTTTGTTTCATTCTCGAAGGTCGTGTCGTTTACGCGGCGACGCGCAGTTCTTGTTCGCCGTCTTCTTCCTGTTCTTGGGCTTTGCCTGAGAGTTGCTCCCAATATTCGGGTGGCATGCTCATTGCCAGCTTTAGTGCTCCGGAAGCGCCGGCGAAGACGCTGTCGTAGACTTTGGTGACGTTTCCGCCGCCGAAGGGTTCCAGCGCTTTTTCGATCAGGCCGTCCAGCCCCTTCAGTTGGCTTCCGCCGCCACCCAATAAGACATTGTTCAACAGCGATTGTTGGAATTCCGGATCGAACTTGCCGATTAGCTCCCGCAACGCGGCGACGACGGGTTCGACGATCGACTTACAGGCCTCTTTCAGCGGTTCGGTGATGTCGAATTCCGTGGGCTTGCCGTCGACCGGCAGCGTGACCATGGCGGTCTCGTTCAGGTCGTGGACAAAACCGTATTTTTCTTTGATTTCACGAGCCATGTTCAGCGAGAGTTGCGCTTCGGGATACAGCTCACGAACTCGGGTCAGCAATTCTTCGTCAATCGAATCACCGCCGATTGGCAGCGTGATCTGGTCCTCGTCTTTCGGATAAGTTCCGTACATCGGGCAGATGTCGATCGTACCGGCTCCGACGTCGATGACCAACGTGTCGGTCAGACGGTTCATCCCGTAGGCGACCGTGAACGGCTCGGCCACGATAACGACCGCGTCGAATGTTGACCGAGCAGCATCCATCAAGGCTTTCTTGTTGTGGATGGTGGCACGTGATGGAGCACCAATCACACCGTAAATCGGCACACCTTCGGGCGGACGCGTTTGTGCCACGGCGTGTTGAACCAGAAGCTGAGCCGCCTCTTTATGTTTCTCGATTTTTTCGTCGGAAACCCCAGCATCCGCATGGTCCAGAAACTTCAACGTTCCCTTTTCAAACGGGCGGATCACATCGAGTGCCAGTCGCTGCGCGACAGTTTCTTCGCCGAAAATAACGTCACGGCCAAGCATCCCGCGGGCGACGTGGTCTTTCGGCCAGCCCACCGCGCTGTGAATGGCTTCACGCCGGCCGTTTGTCGACGCCACGGACGTTTTGAAAGTCCCCAAATCCATTCCGATGTAGATGACATTCTGATCCATGATAGCCTCCTAAAGGGCGTCCTCTTCTATGCCGCCGACTCTTCCAAGCCGGCCAACTGATTCTGTAATTCCAAATTTTGCTCGAACACATGTTTGAGCAATGCTTGTTCTCGTTCGCGTTCGCGTTGTTCTTCGGCTTCCTTTTCGTCGGCATACGTCGCTCCCACAACGCGGAATGGGAACGGCGCGTCCTCGAACGAAGCCCCGTGGGACTCGTTTTCTTCTGTTTCGTTTTGCGGCTGAGACTTGGCGGCGTCGAACGGTATGGTGTTGCTTCCATTGACGTGTTCGACTCGCAATACCCAACCCAATTTTTCGCCGTATCGCTTCAGGATGAAGAATCGGGCACCGACAAACACGATCAAGCCCAGCAACAAACCGGCGAAGGTACTGATTGTCTGGATCAACGCCATCGTCCACAGCGAGGCCTTGTCGAGCGATGCTTGTTGTGTCCCGCCTCCAATCTGACTCGGTGCCGCGGCCAGCGAATCATCGGCGTTCGCGGAGTTTCTGGATTGGCTGTCGAATTGAGTGATCGGCAGCGCCAGAAACTCGGATTCCGCAACGGGCTCGATGTCAACCGATTCATCCTTCGTAGAATTTGGCGCTGAGGTTTCGGCGATAGGTTGCTCGTCAAGCGGACGCCACGCCGGAGGTTCGGTGACGATCGTTTTGGGAGCTATCGGACTGGACCCAACAAACGGGAGCACGGAATCATTCGTTGTCGGAAAGGATTCGACAATCGATGGAATTCGTTGAGCCTGATTCTCTTTCCGAAAATCGTCGGTCGCTTCGTGCGGACGCGGCACCGCCACTTCGAATGGCAATAATTGATAAGGAGATGTTTGCTGATTGTTACGTGCTGGCGGTTGTCCGGTTGTGACGGGCCTTTTCCCAATCGATTTTTCTGGTTTGCCAAAATCGCTTGGTTCAGACGCACCATTGTCGAGCACCAACGGCGAAAACGGTTTGGGGGGGTTTCGCGTGTCCGGATCCCGCGGAGCGGCAGGAATTGCGGGAGCCTGTTCGGCC
>CAUZVF010001100.1:0-2785 GCA_963582955.1 Planctomycetota bacterium | reverse complement strand
CCGCGTCAAAAACAAGCTTACGACAATTTCCTCGGTAACCAGATTGCGTCTCATTTGAAGGCTCGGCCGGGTTTGTCTGTGCAATCTGTGAAACTCGATGATCCCGATCAAGGACTGTCGAAACAGTCTCTCGATGAATGTGACGTGCTTGTGTGGTGGGGACACGTGCGACAGGCCGAGGTGACACCGAAGAAAGGCCAGGAAATCGTCGGCCGGATCAAAGCGGGCCAACTCTCGATGATTGCGTTGCATTCCGCTCACTGGTCGACTCCGTTTGTCGAAGCGATGTATGAGCGAACTCGGATGAATGTCCAAAAGACCTATCCACAACAGGATGGTGAAAAAGTTGAGTTTGAATACATCGCGCCACCGAAGAAATACTTCGCGCCGAAGACGGACTCGTTGCTCACACCGTTCGTCTATCCGCGGAAGTTCCCCGGCCGAGTGACCAAAGTGCAGGTTTACTTGCCGAATTGTTGCTTTCCCGGTTACCGCCCGGATGGAAAACCCAGTTATCTGAATACGCTGAAGCCCGACCATCCGATCGCCAAGGGCATCCCGAAAGAGTTCAATGTGGCGGGCACGGAAATGTACAACGAACCGTTTCACGTTCCCGAACCCGACGAAGTCATCTTCGAGGAACGTTGGCCGACGGGCGAGTGGTTTCGCAGCGGTGCGGTTTGGAACATTGGAAAAGGCAAAGTGTTCTACTTTCGGCCCGGCCACGAAACGTATCCGGTTTACAAGGAGAAATTGCCGCTGAAGATCATCGAAAATGCTGTGCGCTGGCTCGGGGCGAAGAATGCATCGGACGATTCAAGTCCATAAATCAAGAAGTCCAACTGCAATCAAGATTCAATCGAGGTAACACAAATGCGAAACGCGACAAACTGGATTCCCGTCATCTTGTTGGCTCTGACAACAAGCCTGCTGGCCGATGATGGCGAAAAATCAAAGGACGATGGTTGGAAAACGATCTTCGATGGCAAGAGCTTTAAGGGCTGGAAGGCCAGCGAGAACAAGAAGAGCTGGAAAGTTGAGGAAGGCGCCTTCGTGTGTCATGGCGATCGCAGCCATTTGTTCTATGTTGGCGAAAAGGAACCGTTCGTGAATTTTGAATTCAAGGCTGACGTTATGACGACTCCCGGCAGCAACGCGGGAATTTATTTTCACACGCGCTATCAAGAAGAAGGCTGGCCGAAGTACGGACATGAAGCGCAGGTCAACATTTCTCACGGTGATCCGAAAAAGACCGGTAGTCTTTACGGCGTCGTGAATGTCTCGAACCCGCCCGCCAAGGACAACGAATACTGGACGCAGCACATCATCGTCAAAGGCAAGCACATCGTGATTAAGATCAACGACAAGGTCGTTGTCGATTACACCGAGCCGGACAACAAGGAAGCGTTCAGCAAATCCTTCGAGCGACGGCTCGGAAAGGGAACCTTCGCGCTTCAGGCTCACGATCCGAAGAGCAAGGTCTATTTCAAGAACATCAAAGTCAAACGACTGCCGTAAAGGTCGCGCGGATGCATCGTCACACTTTCCAACAGAGTTGCCTGGTCCTGATAACTGCACAGGTTGTCGCCGCATTCACCGTTGTGACTCCGGCCGCTGAAAAGCCGAACGTCGTGATCATTTACACCGACGATCAAGGCACATTGGATGCAAATTGCTGCGGGTCGAAAGATCTCATTACTCCTAACATCGACAAGCTGGCGGCGACGGGAGTGCGGTTCACTCAGATGTACGCGCCGTCGGCGATTTGTTCGGCGTCGCGGGCGGGACTGATGACGGGCCGGTTTCCGGCGCGGGCGGGAGTTCCCAGCAATGTCTCGTCTCACAAAGGACAGGCGGGAATGCCGACGACCGAAGTGACGATTGCCGAAATGCTGAAGGCACACGGATACGCGACCGGACACATTGGCAAATGGCACTTGGGTTACACTCCCGAGACGATGCCCAACGCGCAAGGTTACGATCATTCGTTTGGTCACATGGGCGGTTGCATCGACAACTATTCTCACTTCTTTTATTGGAACGGCCCCAACCGTCACGACCTGTGGCGGAACGGCAAGGAAGTTTGGCGCGACGGAGAGTTTTTCGGCGACCTTTGCGTCGACGAATGCAGACGTTTCATCGACCAACATCAAGATGGGCCGTTCTTCGTTTATTGGGCGATCAACTGGCCACATTATCCGATGCAGGGGACAAGCAAGTGGCGAGAGGCTTACAAGGACCTGCCGCATCCGCGCGACAAGTACGCGATTTTTATTAGCACCATGGACGAACGCATTGGCCGCGTCGTCGGGCACATCGAAAAACGCGGCCTGCGTAAGAAGACTCTGATCATCTTTCAATCAGACCATGGCCATTCGGTCGAGGAACGCGCGTTCTTCGGCGGTGGGAATCCGGGACCATATCGCGGAGCCAAAGGTTGTTTGTTCGAAGGCGGGCTGCGCGTGCCTTCGATTGTTTCTTTGCCAGGAAGAATTCCCCAGCGCGAGGTGCGCGATCAGATGGTCGTCGGATGTGACTGGTTGCCGACGATTGCGGAATTCACGGGTGCGAAACTTCCGGATCGCCATATCGACGGCAAGAGCATTGTCGGCGTCATCAACTCGCCGGATGCCAAGAGTCCGCACAAGAATTTCTATTGGCAATTGGGACGAGGAGAGTCAGCCCAATGGGTGGTCCGCGAAGGCGATTGGAAGTTACTCGGCAACCCGCGCGATCGCCGCAAACCTGATTCCCTCTCGAAAGACGACAAGTTGTTTCTCGCCAA
>CAUZVF010001099.1:0-2786 GCA_963582955.1 Planctomycetota bacterium | reverse complement strand
CACGAATACATCGTCGCGTAGAAATCCTGAACCGTAACCGGACGCTTTGCGACCGCCTCGCCCAGGGAGTCTGTCTTGCCCACGACGCGTCCGCCCTGGATGCCGCCGCCTGCCAGCACCGTGCAGAAGCAAGCGGGCCAGTGATGGCGCCCGGTGTATTCATTAATGTGGGGCTCGCGGCCGAACTCACCCAGCCAGACCACAAGCGTCTCGTCTAGCAGGCCGCGTTGCTTCAGGTCATGGATGAGAGTCGCGAAGGCCGGGTCGAGCACGTTGACTAGACGGCGCGACCGGTTGAAGTTGTCTTGGTGTGTGTCCCAGCCGCCCAGCCCGACCTCGACGAATTTGACTCCGCGTTCCACCAAGCGACGTGCCAGCAGGCAGCCCTGTCCGAACGGGTTGCGGCCGTATGCACGGCGGAGTTTGTCGTCTTCACTGCTCAGGTCGAACGCACGCAGGTCGGGAGTGTGCATCAGCTTGTCCGCCTCTCGGTACGACTCGCGCCGGCCTTGCTGGTAGGCGGTTGCGTGCAGTTTCTCAAACTCATCCTCGAGCTTGCTGAGAAGATCCGTCCTGTTCTTGAACCGTTGCGAGTCGACGCCCCGCGCATATTTGATGTTTTGGATCGGATGGCCCGGCCGACGCACGGGATACGGGGCATGCCGTGACTTGAGGAATGCCGCGCTGAATAGAGGTGCCACAACTGAGATATAATTCGGCAGTGTCGCCTCCGGCTCGCCCGTCTCGTGACCGACGTAGCAGCCAACCGCCGGGCGCACGAACGCACCCTGCGGAGCGTGCGCGGTATGGATCAAGTATTTGCCGCGATTGTGATCTCCTTCCTTGGAAGTCATGGATCGGATGATCGAGAGGTCTCTCATTTGCTTGCCGAGTTTCGGCATGTGCTCGCAGATTTGAATGCCCGGCACCGCGGTGTCGATCGCCTTGAACGGCCCGCCCGTCGACTTGCCTGGTTTCGGGTCGAATGTGTCGATCTGGCTTGGTCCGCCATCCATGAACAGCATGATGACCGCCTTCGCCTTGGCTTTCGATGCCGCCTCTTTCGCGAGAAGAGACGGAACAAAAGCGGCCGCGGCAGTGGCTCCCAAGCCGATCCGCAGAAACGTTTGGCGGTTCAAATCGTGCATGTCAGTGCCTCGTCACAAACTCGGTGGAGTTGATTAGAGCCCAGAAGATGTCCTCGTAAGCACGGACTTCGAATTGCGGCCGCTCTGCTGACCGAGCCACCTCCTCAACCGAAGATCTCGCCGTGGATTGAAGACCCGCAGTTAGCGTATCGGTTACGTTGGCGGAATTGTCAGATCCGCGCCGAACACTCCCGTCCTTGTGAAGATAATTCTGCAAGAGAGTCTGCTCACGCTGCGTCGGGAGCCGCGAGAGAGTTGAAAGATAAAGCTCTTCGATGACACGATCCGAATTGGATTCATTCTTCAGAATCCGGCTCAGAAGTTGATGTTCCGAATCGCGCGGCCGCAAGCGCCAACGTGCGGCCTCTTCCTCGTCTTCACCCACGCGCGACCCAACGTCCACCTGCATTGCATTGAGGAAAAACAGCGCCTGGGCGGTCGTCGGCTCGATGCCGTTCGGGTCGTCTACCTCATCGCTGTGCAGCGACGCGTCCAGTTGGTGCATCAAGCCTTCGCACAGGTCAATTTTTCTCGGAGCATTCTTATGCTTCATCCGGAGCGCCACTTCCATCCCGGTCACGCGCAATAGACTGTTGAACAATTGCCGCCAGCGCATTGGCAGCGTTAAGGCATGGGCAAAGAGACGATCGTGCCGTGGCGTTTTTTCCGCTCGTTTTGAGGAGAGCTGGTAGGCGTCCGACATCAGGATCGACTTGATCAAACGCCGCACGTCGAAGTCGCTCGCAACGAAGTCTTTCGCCAATGCGTCCAAAAGCGCCGGGTGCGAAGGCGGGTTGTCGGCAGTGAAGCCGTCGAGAGGGTGTACCAGACCGCGCCCCATCAACAGCCCCCAGTGCCGGTTGACTGTCGCTCGGGCGAACTGCGGATCGTTGACGAGAAGGCGCGCGAACGCTTCTCGGAAAGGCTCGCTTTGCGTGGGTCCCTCTCCCGTCGCTTTGTATTTCGGGACAGGACTGGGCTTCGGTTCGTCTTGCTCCTCTTCGAGCCGTTGTTCCCGATCCAGCGTCGAGTCTGAAATCCCCGTCAGCGGCCGATCCTCTTCCGCAGCGTCCATCAACCGCGTCGGTTCGAAGAACGCCACCATCGACTTGTAGTCCTGCTGAGTCCAATTGTCGAACGGATGATCATGACATTCCGCGCATTGTATCTGAGTGCCGAGGAAGACCTTCGCCGACCGAACGCCAATCTCTTTGCTTTGTTCGGTGGACCAAAGAATGTACGCTAGAATTGACGCGGACGAATCGCGCTGGGGGGCGAGAATCTTGGTGACAAAGCGGTCGTACGGCATGTTTTGCTCGAAGCAGTCGCGAACCCACCACAGCCCCGTGAATGGCGGGCCGAGTGTTTTTACCTTAATGAGGTCGAAGTTCTTCCCAAGTAACTCATCTAACCAGAGGTACGCCCAGTACTCAGCGAAGTCCTTGCTACGCAGCCATCGATCGATGATTTCTTCCCGCTTGTGCGAGTCCGTATTGCCGGCAAACGCGCGAACCTCGTCTAATGTGGGGATCACGCCGCGAACATCCAGCGAAAGCCTGCGGATGAATTCGTAGTCGTCGGATTGGTCAGAGGGACGGATGTCCTCCTGCTTCCACCGCTCGCTGATCATGTTGATGA
>CAUZVF010001098.1:0-2790 GCA_963582955.1 Planctomycetota bacterium | reverse complement strand
CATTGTCACGAACGAAGACTCGGTTCGCCCCGTAGGATCAAAAAACTCAGCCGAACTCTAAACGCCTTTAAAAGTCGTGGGTTGCGGCGACTCAAATTCTCTCATTTCAGCCGGTTGATTCTTCGCTAATCTGGCCCAATGCTGTGCGGTTTCCATCGCTCGCTGACGACCTCCCCAAGCCAGCGGATCGACCGCCTCACCCGGATCACTCGACGCCAGCCCGCGTTTTGATTTCGGTGTCAGCCCGAAATGTGCCAGCAGGTAGCTGAAGTCGTAGGGCCAAAAAACTCCGCCGACCGTTAAATGCAGGAGCTTCTTGCACTTCCGAAATCTGAAACATCGTAATCTCAGCCGGTTGATTCCTCGCCAATCTGGCACGCCGTAAATCGTGTGAAATGCGGCACTTTGAGTTCGGCTGAGTTTTTTGACCCTACGGGTGCAACCGCTAGTCCTTCGCGTGCGAGGCGTAAATAGTGCAAGACTCAATGTCTTCTGTGTTTGAAAACTGAGCGGCAGTTATTTCCTAAACACCAGGAACCGGATCGAGGGCAAGATCGTCTTACCTGTAGGGCCAACGCAAAGTTTTGGCAGGATTTTCACATGATTACGCGATACGCCGTTTTGATTTCGCTGAGCGTGTTCCTCAGCTCTTGTTCGTTTGACAATCCCGCGTCGATTGACATGCGATCAGAAACGCAATCGACTAGTCCATCGACCGGTGATGCGTCCAGTCCCGAACGCCTTGGCGAGAAGAAGACGCCCTCCATTCAATTGCTCGATGAATCGCAGGCTCGCAAACTAGCCGCCGACTTCGCCAACCACGAGCTTGCGGATCGCAAGTTCTTCATGCCCTCGGGCGACATGGAGCCCATGCCGCCCATCCATCCGACCCACTGGTACAGCGTAATCTACGTCTACCGCGACAACCGGATACGGCTTCGCATGGGCGGCAGTGGCGGCCCGGAAGCGACCGTCTCATTTCGCCCCGACGGATCAGAGCCAAAACTGGAACATGCGGAATACGCGTGGAATTGAAGGCCCGCCAGAGGATTCGGCAGGTGTTCAACATTGTGGCACGGTGTACTGGCGTAGGCTCAAAAAACTCCGCCGACCGTTAAATGCAGGAGATTCTTGCACTTCCGAAATCTGAAACATCGTAATCTCAGCCGGTTGATTCTTCGCCGTGCTGTCCCGATGCTGTGCGGTTTCCATCGCTTGCTGGCGACCTCCCCGGCTATCACATCGGCCGAGAGGACGGCGCAGAGGACAGCAACCAGTGAGGTGGTGAGAGCTTTCATAGCAACTTTCCTTCAATCGATTTGGGAGTGGATATTTTTCGCCAACTTGTCGTGTGCGCTTTTCTGGCTGCCACATACCGATTCCGTAACAGGTATCGTGTCACGATGAACCGGTATCAGAGACAAGGTCGATGCGATCTGCTTGCCGTTGAAATCGTCATCAGCGGGAGCTGAGACGAGCAGAATATCCCTCAATCCGAGCCGAACAACTCAATTTGTCGGCCGGCTCATCCGATTGGGAGTTTTTTGGAGAATCGCAGCCATCATTTTCGAGGGTTTTCGTACCAGACGACGCCCAGGTTGTCCCGCTCTTCGCAGGTCAGAACATCCGGGTCACCATCGCCATCGAGGTCGAGAATCTCGATTCGGTCGAACTTGACTCCCCGCTTTCGACCGCTGATTTCGTGCGCGGTCCAATTGGCCGCAGTCGGCAGCTGAGACGTACCGCGCGACAACCACATGACCCCAGATTTCCCGCCGGCGTTCTCACAGCTGAACACGACGTCCAACGTACCATCCAGATCGATGTCGGCGACGCCGACGCCTTTGCCCGTTCCCGTGCCCGACGGCATGCGAATCGTGTGCAAGTCCCAGCCGAAAGAGGCCGAATTCCGAGATTTCGCCTCAACCGGGCGTTGCCGCATGAACAGCAGATCACCGCCGCGAACGGCGGCAAGTACGTCGAGTCGGCCATCGCGGTCGAGGTCGGCAGGCGTCATAAACATCACTTCCTGCCCAATCCCACCAATCGAATGCACCTTCCACCGGGTCTTCTGTGCCGGTCCCGGGCCGGGATTCTCCAACCAATGACAACCGCGATTGCCGCCCTTTCGGTCGGTGGTCAACAGATCGAGATCCCCGTCGCCGTCCATGTCGCGGGCGAACAGCGACATGATCCAGCCGGCCTTGTAGATCGGATGCCATTTCCAATCGGCCAGCCGGCGAGGATTTGGCGGTGACTCGAACCAACCAATTTCCGCGCCGCCTCCCTTTGTGCCCGCCACCAGATCGACGCCGCCTCGACCATCGACCTGCATTGGCAGACAGAACATCCAACTGCGTTTGCCCGCCGATGCGTGAATTGCCTCCGTCGTCCAATCGGCTTCGCGAAGGGACTTCTTCTTCTCAGTGGGAGCCCAGTGGACGAACATGGTCCGGTTGCGGCCTTCGCAGGAACTCACAACGTCGAAGGCTCCATCTCGATCGAGGTCTACGAAGACGGCATCTTCGGGCGAGCGGACGTTGCCGACGGTAACCGACGGCCACAACTGTTTGCTCTTTTTCGGGCCGGGATTCCGATAGACGCGAACTTTCCCGCCCTCTTCCCAACCGGTTGCGATGTCAAGCAGGCCATCGCCGTTAACGTCCAACAACCGAACCCCGTCGGCTCCGCGCGACGAATCGTCAATCGTATGCCGCTTCCAAGGCTCTCCACGATCCTCGGCCGCCAGTGCAGTTGTCGCGACGAGAGCAATGCAAGAAACGACGAGCC
>CAUZVF010001097.1:0-2798 GCA_963582955.1 Planctomycetota bacterium | reverse complement strand
CTGTTGATGGAACAGTTCGCCCTGGTAAGTCAACGCCCAAGCGAGTCCTTCCCGATGGGCTGGCTCGTTGGGAGCCGACTGGCGGTGACGTCGAAACTGTTCAACCGCCGCACCAAGAACACCTGCCGCCTCGTCGGACCGATCGCTACGTCTCAGAATGCGTCCAAGATGACTTTGAAAGTGTGCCAGCCGATGCCGATATGACGGTTGGTCATTCACGGAAACGAGTTCCGTGAGAATCCGAATCGCACTCTCAAAAGCCGAAACGGCATCAGTTTCGGAATCGAGCGTCTCATCAAGATCACTCAGAATGTGACCCAACGTGGCGTGGCCGACGGCTTGTTCGAATCGATATTGATTGACGTCCGGATATCGATCGGCCAGATCATTCAAATCGATCACGGCTTCGATCTGAATCTGCTTGGCCTCGGGGTTGCGACCTAACTGATTTAAGGATTGAGCTAAATTGGTCCGCGTGATCGCCAACCGTTCCTGATAGCGGTTGGCTTTCGGAACGATCGATCGACTGAGCGTCTCGTAGTCGCTGACTGCCGAACGATACGACTGGATTCGATCGTCGTCACGTCCGATCAATCGAAGCCCGTTGGCCAGCCCGATGTGGCTGACCGCTCGGTCTTCCAGCAAGTCAGGACGGTCGGGGTGAGACTTCATGGACTCATGGCAGGCTTCGACTTGGGACGTTAAAACGGCGACTGCCTCGTTCGAATTGTCACTTGCCAAAACACGGGCTAAATCGCGCAATGCCACTGACAAGCGGCTGCGGTACTTTGATTCGCTGGTCTCTTGGAATAGTCGCTGAAATTCCTGGATCGACTGACGGAGCATGGATTCGGCCTGCTGATATTCTCCCTGCTCGGCGAACAACCTCCCGTGTCCCTGCCAAATTCGCGCGCGAACATCTCCAACAATGACATCAGACGCATCATCAATTTGGTTGATAATCTTCATCGCTCGATGAAACGCCGCGTCGGCCTCTTCGTAATTTGACTGCGAGCGGACCAGTACCAATCCGATCCACGCATTCGCATGCGAAACAATAATGTCATGGTTCGGCGGTTCACCCCGCGCCAACTTGTCAAAGATGGCTTCGGCGGTTTCAAACGTCGTGATTGATTCGTGTGTCAGTCCCAACAAGTTCTGAACGTCGCCCAGTCGAATCAAGGAAGTGGCGATTTGGGCATTCAATTCCACGTCATCGGTTCGTACCTCGGACAATTGCCGATAACTGTCCGCCGCTTGATTCAGCATCCGTTCTCGCAATCGTTCCAGGCCAGGATAGTATTGCAGATCTCCGCTGAGTTCGATGAGCCAGGTGTCGGGAGCCTCGAGCGCCTTGCGGAACAATTGTGTCGCTTGATACTTGGCGTGAACTTCCTTTTTCCTCGCGTTGTTAATCAGCACCACCGCGGTGATGCAGGCGATCGAGACCAGTAACACGGTCGCGGTGATCGATTGTGTCCAGGGATGCCGACGCATCCAACGCGTCATTTGAACCTGCCACGAATCGCGATACACGGAAACCCGTTCGTCGGCCAACCACCGCTCGATGTCGGCCACCATCTCGCCGGCGGTTTGGTAACGCTTCGAGCGATGTTGTGCCATGGCTTTGGCACAGATGGCTTCCAGCACCGGTGGAACACCGGCTTTGACTTCGCGCGCCCGAGGAGTTGGATTCGAGGTGATTTGTCGTAGAGCATCATTGGTATTCTCCCCGTCGTGTGGCGGTCTTCCCGTCAACATCTCGAATAGAACCGATCCCAATCCATAAATGTCTGTGCGCTCATCGATGGCGTCCAGGCGGCCGTCTGCTTGCTCGGGAGCCATGTAGGCAGGTGATCCTAGGATGCCGCCGGCTTGAGTTGCCTGCGGTTCGTTGACTTCGGTCAGCACAACCGGTCTTACCTCGGGAACTTCCTCCGGTTGTCCCACGACCTTCGCCAGGCCCCAGTCCAACAGAATGACTTCACCGAACGATCCAAGCGCGATGTTGGCCGGTTTCAGATCACGATGAACCACGCCACTCGCATTGGCATATCGCACAGCGTGACAAACATGGACCAAGGCTGACAGTAGACCGCGCAGTGTCCATGACTCTTTCGTTTTTTTCGATTTGTGCTTGTGATAATCCGCAATTGCATCTGCCAACGTATCGCCTTGCAGGAATGGCATCGTATAGAACGGAATGTCGTCTTGCGGCCGATGACCGAGATCATAGATCGGTATAATGTTCGGATGATCCAATTGTGCCGTAATCTGCGCCTCACGCAAAAACCGTCTGACGGTGTCATTCTCTGCTGCGTGTTCCGGTCGAATTTCTTTGAGCGCCACGATGCGATTCAGTTCGCCGTCGTTCGCCCGCCACACTCGTCCCAGTCCTCCTTCAGCGTGAAGCAAAGTCAGCGAGTAGCGGGAATCCTCGTCCGATACTTTCACGAGCGTCTGCATCCCCTGTTGGGACAGCGGTGGCAAAGTCATGAGCGATTGCCGTACGCTTTGGTCATTGACTTTGGAGATTGTCCCGCGCACGTGGGCGTCCGCAGCACTGCCGAGAGTCCGTCGAATGTCGCCCTCGTGTTTCTTCAGCTTTCGTTCGAGCAATCTTTCGATGTCGCCGCGATCATCGACGTTGATCCATTGGCGTTCGACGAGAATGTCGGAAATGGATGACTCTTTGCGGGTCGTCCATGCCGAACACACGTCGGTAAATTGTTGTGAGTTGATCAAATCGAGCTGAATGGCTAACACACCAAACAACAGGTTGCGGTCGGTATCCATGA
>CAUZVF010001096.1:0-2800 GCA_963582955.1 Planctomycetota bacterium | reverse complement strand
CGGAAACGTCTGACATGATCGACCTCCCTGTCGAAATGAAACCCAGAACTTACCGCACGAAGTATCCACTTTTTCTCGATCGCAACCCAGACCATTTATCTTTCCAGATGCCCTCTTAGCTCGCACGGGAAACAAATGACGCGCGTTGCCGAAATCACGGCGTATCACGTGCGGATTCCATTGAAGAGAAAAATTCGCCACGCGTCTCATACGCGCAGCGACACCGACTCGATCATCGTCCGATGCCGTCTTGACGATGGAATTGAAGGTTGGGGCGAGGGGCTGCCGCGCGAGTACGTCACCGGCGAAACCATTGAAACCGCCATCGAGCAGCTTCGCGCGACCGACCTCTCGGCACAACTGGGCAATCCCATTGAGACGGTCGATGACGCCATTGCTCTGTGCGGTGCGTTCCAATTGGTCGCTCCGTCGGAAATCGCTCGTGATTGCTTCGGTAACTCGGTTCGCTGCGCTGTTGAACTGAGCATCCTCGATGCCGTAACACAAACGCAGGGAATTCCATTGTCGGCGATCGTTGAACGAATTCCCGACACGACCGACTTGAGGCAACCGCGCCGACGTGTCCGCTATAGCGCGGCAATCACTTCCATGAAACCGTGGAAACAAACCGTGATGGCATCGGCCATTCGGCTCCATGGATTCCATCAAACGAAAATAAAAGTCGGTAGCACGGGGATCGACGATGTGGCGAGTCTGCGGCGCAGTCGCCGTATCGTCGGCCAACGCATGGATATCCGAATCGACGCAAATGAAGCATGGGCTTGTGCGACTCTTGAGGAGGAGCTGAGTGTTTTGAATCCATTCACAATTTCCGCGATTGAACAGCCCGTTCCACACGCGGAAGTAGACGGTCTGTCGCGAATCCGTCCGAACCTGCAAGTTCCGATTATTCTCGACGAATCGCTGTGCAGCGTCAGTGATGCCACGCACGCCATCGAGCGTGGGACTTGTGATATCTTCAACATTCGATTGTCGAAGTGTGGTGGGTTTTTGAATTCGCTAAGAATCGCGGTAATCGCGCACAACGAAAACCTTGCGTATCAACTGGGATGCCAGGTCGGCGAAACGGGAATTCTGTCAGCGGCGGGCCGGCACTTCGCATCATCGATCGGCAACATCAGGTATTTAGAGGGCAGCTACGAACGGCATCTCGTCAAAGAACGACTGACCGTCGAGGATTTGACATTTGGACGAGGCGGCTATGCACCGGCACTGACTCGGCCAGGACTTGGAATAGCCGTCGATATCGCGGCATTGAAACGGGTCACTCAAAGCGAGCACCACTGGAAAATTGGCTGAGTGATCGAGAGTTGCTCGGCCGTCGATACCACCACGCCGAATTAACATCTCACAAGCGTCGCATCAGGCATGGCAACGCCACTCAACATGCTGGATCTGCGAGATATTCGATGCATCGCATTCGATGCCGTGGGCACACTTATCTTTGCGAAACCGAGTGTCGCCAAGGTTTACACTCAGGTCGGCCGAGAATTCGGATCCCAATTGGCGGAATCCGAAATCACCAAACGCTTTCGCGTTGCAATGAACAACTACGGTGACTCGTCAGCGTCGATGAATCGTAGTCATGACGCTCACACGCCGTTGGCGACGAGCGAAGCGCGTGAGAAACAAACGTGGAAACAAATTGTCAGGCAAGTCTTATGCGACGTTGATGATCTTGAGAGTTGCTTCAATGCTCTGTTTGATCATTTCGGGCGAGCCGCATCCTGGCGGTGCTATGACGACGTTGCCACGTCACTCGACACATTGAGACGACTTCGGTACAAGATCGCGATTGCGTCAAACTTTGATGTCCGTCTCAATAAAGTGTGTGACGGGAAACCAGAATTAGCATCCATTTCCGTGCGAGTGATCTCGTCGCTGATTGGTTATCGAAAACCAAGCCCGTTATTCTATGAAGGTCTATTGCGGGAAACGCGATGTCTTCCCGCACAAGTTCTGATGGTCGGCGATAACGAGGAATGCGACGTCAACGGCGCGAACGCTGCGGGGATCAACGCCATTCAAATTTGCCGTGGCTCTTATTCGTTTTCGCAGTCACAATCCTACGTCACGTCACTGACCCAATTGATTGATGTGTTGAAGGAGCGAAAGGCTTAATTGGGGCCGAAAACCGGCCGGTGTAATTCGCCTTCGCAGAATCTCAGGGAGCCACATCATCAGTGTCGGAACACTAATCTCCGCTAATCTTCGCTAATTCAATCAGCGTTGATTAGTGCGGATTAGTGTTCCAAAACCGCAAGCATTGGTCCACGGATTCACGCAGGAAACGGCAGAGCCTGTGCAATTCTCACCAGCCTACCGCATCGCTGGTGGAATAACTTGGATTTAGTCCCTCTTTTCAATGGAGTGGAAGCGAATGAACCGCCCCTGGGTCCCGATCCAAAGGAATCCGACTTCGGGGACGGGTCGAAATCGCGTTGAAATCGTGAATCTCGTTCGCCGTTTGCGACAGCATGGTTTAGTTCCGCGGGTTTATAAACGACGCGAACGGCTCGACGAAGAACTCGCCAACCCGCAATCCCGAGAAAACCTGCACTGCATTGTTGCGGCTGGCGGAGACGGCACGGTTTGTGACGTTGCCAACCGCTTTCCCGGCATCAGAATCGCGATCCTGCCAATGGGGACCGAGAACCTGTTTGCTAAGTATCTTCAGATCCCCAGGTCCGGCGAATTCGTGGCCGACATGATCGCTGCAAATCGATCAATGCAATTCGACATGGGACAACTAAACGACCGGAAATTCATCCTGATGGCG
>CAUZVF010001095.1:0-2802 GCA_963582955.1 Planctomycetota bacterium | reverse complement strand
CAGCATTTCAGTGCATAACCCAGCGACTCTCGTATTGACGAGAACCGGGACGTGTGCAAAATACGCGGCCTGTACTCACACTTCCCCATCACAATTGCATTTCCCCACCTCCCCCCTAAATGCGGGCCCCACGGACGGGGCATCCGGCCGAACAAAGGAGTGAATTCGTCGTGAAAAAGTTTATCCTCTCAGCAGCTGCTGTTGTGGCTTTTGCCGGCCTCTTGTGGTTTACCGTAAGTGCACCTAGTGCACGTGCGCAAAGCGGCACAGCCAAACCAATGGCCACAAAAATCGGCCTGATCGACATGGCCGAAGTCTTCAAGGAGTACAAGAAGTTTGAAGCACTCCGCGAAGGTCTGAAGGACGACATCAAGGCGACCGACGTCAAAGCCAAGCGAATGGCAACTCAGGCGCAGGCGCTGCAGGTCAAATTGAAGAGTGGAAACTTCAAGACGGACTCGCCGGAATACAGACAGATTGAATCCCAACTGATTCAGCTGCAGGCCGAGTTTACGACTTTCAAGAACCAGTCGCAGCGCGAGTTCATGAAGAAGGAATCGCAGATTTACAAGACGGTGTACCTGGAAGTTTCCGACGCCGTCGCGAAATACGCCGGTTACTACAAGTACACGCTCGTTCTGCGCTTCAACCGTAAGAGCCTGGAAGATGCCGACGACCCGCAGGGCGTGCTGCAGAGCATGAACAAGCAGATCATCTTCTCGCAACAGGAAGACGACATCACCGATTCGGTCGTCGATTACCTGAATCGGCTTTATAAGCCTCGTATCGTGGACGACAATCGAACGGGCCGAAACTAACTAGATGAAGTGATCTTGCTTGGTCGGGCAGTGCCTGCTGGCAAGAAAAGTGGACAACGATTCGGCGGCGTTTCGGGCACAAAGATTCGGAGCGCCGCCGAATTTGCGATAACGCAGAGAACTTGAAGTTAAGCGTATCGGGTGTTGGAGGGTGCCACTGGCGTGTCGCCAGTGCTTCACGCCTTGCACTGGCGACACGCCAGTGGCACCGAAGAGAAGCGAACAGATTGATTTTCAGCGGCACGAACGTCACTGAATTCGCGACCGGAACAAACAACATGGACGAAAGACGGCAGCGCACCATTCGCAGACCGGCCGTGGTCACGTCCGTCGGCTTTTTCACTGGGGCCGATGTCACGCTGCGGTTGCTGCCGGCTCCCGCGGGACACGGAATCGCTTTTCAGCGAACCGATTGCCTCGGGAGTCGCCCGATTCCTGCGACCATCGAATTTGCATTGCCTCGCGAGCGACGCACGGCAGTCGGACGCGACAACGTGGCGGTCGAAACGGTAGAGCATGTGCTGGCCGCATTGGCCGGATTGCAAATCGACAATTGTCTGATCGAAATCGACGGACCGGAAGTTCCCGGCTGTGACGGTTCGGCCCGAGAGTTTGTCGATGTGTTGCTCGACGCCGGAACCGAAGAGCAAAATAAAAACCGCGCTGCCGTCGCGGTTTCCGCCCCCTTCCAGGTCACGGCAGATGACGGCCGTTCGCAAATTCGCGTCCGTCCCAGCAAACAGAACACAATGGTGATCGACTACCGGCTCGATTACGGTGCCGATTCTCCCATTCCGCGACAACAACTCAGCTTGGAAATTACGCCCGATTCATTCGTTAGAGAGCTTGCGCTGGCGAGGACTTTCATTCTCGAGTCGGAAGTCGCGGCCCTGCGTGCCGCCGGTTACGGCAGCCGCACCACGGCCCGCGACCTCGTCGTTTACGCCGACGACGGAAGCATTATCGAAAACAAACTACGGTTTGAAGACGAATGCGTACGACACAAAATGCTCGACTGCATCGGCGACTTTGCGTTGCTGGGCTGTGATTTGCATGGCCATTTTTCGGCGCAGCGATCGGGACATCGATTGAATCGTGACATCGTGCGGCGATTGGTCGCTGCCAATTCGCTCACGTCGTTTTCAACCGACCGACCGGCTGAGGCCGCTTGAACTGAACTGGAATTGCGGACGACCGAGGACATCTCCATGCCCACCAGGATTTCGCAGCTGTCGCAAATCGATCCCCGCGCCGAACTGGGCGTCGATGTTGAGATCGGACCGTTCTGTGTCGTTGGTCCCGATGTCAAGATTGGTAACGGAACCTGTTTGCAGAGTCACGTCAGCGTGATTGGGCGAACGACGATCGGTTGCGACAATATTTTCTACCCGAACAGCGTGGTTGGAGCGGGGCCGCAGGACGTCAGTTTTTGCTCGGCCGATACGATGCTGAAAATTGGCGATGGCAACATCTTTCGTGAAGGCGTGACCGTTAACCGCGGCGCTGAGAAAGAGGACGGCGTGACCCGCATCGGCAATAACAACATGCTGATGGCCAACAGCCACGTCGCGCACAACTGCCACATTTTCAACGACGTCATTCTGGTGAACGGCGTGCTGCTGGGCGGCCACGTGCATGTGCACGACGGAGCCATCGTTTCGGGAAACTCGGTCGTGCATCATTTCTCGACGTTGGGAACATTGGCGTTCATCAGCGGCGGCTGCCGGGTTCCGCACGACGTTCCCCCTTACATGCTCGCCGTCGGCAGCGATGACCCGAAAATCTTGAACATCAACCACGTCGGCATGCGGCGGCACGGAATTAACGGCGATACGATTGCCGTTATCAAACAGGCGTACCGGTTGCTGTTCCGAAAGAACAGAAGCCTGGACGACATTCGCGCGGAATTCGATTCACAACTCAACGGCGTGTTTCCGTTCGAGCTGTCGATGCTGCTGAACTTCGTCGAGCAACAACGCAAAGG
>CAUZVF010001094.1:0-2802 GCA_963582955.1 Planctomycetota bacterium | reverse complement strand
ACCTCAATCAGGCATCGAACCGGAACGGACAATCGGCGCCCACATCAGTTTCTGTTGTTCGTCCGTTGCGCGTGTTTGCAGAACGGCACCAAGAACGACCGCAACGACAACCGTCACTAGCCACGACCCAGGTACAACCAGATGAGTTGAGTATTCGATTTCAAACAGGTCAAAACTGTAGCTGCTGCAAACGCCAAATATCTCACCAACAACGAACGCGGGAATCACGGATGCCGGAGTTGCCGAACGCATAAACATTCCAAGAAAGAAAACCGCTCCCATCGGTCCCAAAAAACAGTTAAACCCTTTCTGGCAAAGTGTAATGATGTCGGTGCCCTTCGAGGCGTGATAGACACCAATTGTGTAGGCCACGATGAACAGCCCCATTGTTGCCGTGATCATTCGAGCGCGTCGCAATTCGGTTTGGGCCGTGACGTCACCGCCAGAAAGCGGTCGAAAGAAATCGACCGTGACGATCGTCGAGACCGAGTTGGCTCCGGAGTCGATCGTCGACATCGCGGCGGCAAACAGGGCGGCGACAACCATGCCGCGTAGTCCGCTTGGAAGATAGTAGCGAATGAATTGTGGGAAGATTTTGTCCTGCGCCGTGCTCCGAATTTGTGTGTCCAGTGAATCGAGACCCAGTTCGGCGGGTAGGTCGTAACTTTGAATGAAATGCATCATCGAGATGCCGACGCCGGCTAGAATGATCCCGATTCCAATGCTCGCCAACGCACTTACCAGATAGCTGCACCGAGCCGCTTTGACATCCGCAACGCTAAAGTACCGCTGGAGCGCAACCTGGTTGGCTCCGTGAGTGCAGGTAAACCAGAAGAACATTCCCAACGCGATAAACATGACGTTCGAGCGGTCTCCAATGTCGGGTTTGAACCACTCGACGGCTTCGTGTTTGTACGTCTGAGATGTCGCGATCCAATCACCGATTCCCGAATTCGTCATCCATGCGACGGTCGCCATCGTGAAGAACGCGCCCACCATCAGCACCAAAAACTGAATGACGTCAGTCCATATCACCGCCCGGATACCCCCGAGCGTTGTGTACAACACGGAAAACAAACCGATCGAAATGATGACCGCATGCATGTCGGCATCGCGATAAACAATCAGAGCACCTTCCGCGTCTATTTCCTCGTAGTTGGTGCCGAAAAACCAATTGAGGTCGAGGTTGGCAATTTCCGCCATCGCCATCGATGCCGTCAGCACGACGACCGACATCCAGCCGAACAATAGCAACAGGCAGAACACAGCGACCATGACTCGTAACGGATAGTTGAACCGCTGCTGCAAGTATTCGTAAGCACTCGTCAGATTCAGCCGCATGAAGAACGGTATCCACAGACACAACACGACAACCAGCACAAGCGGGATCGGCAATTGCCGCGTCAGGAATGCAATGCCCGTACGGAACATTTCACCGGGCATTCCCAAATAGGTGATCGTCGAGAGCAGCGAAGCAAAGATGCTGATGCCGACGGCCCAAGCTGGCAGATTGCGGCCGCCCACGAAGAAGTCTTCGGTCGAGCGGTTCTTGCGGGCAATCATGATTCCCATGCCCAGCATGGAAAGCAGGAACACTGCGATAACAAGGTTATCGAGTATTGTCAGGCCGCCCTTGGGGAGCGCGGCGGCTTCCGCAAACAGTGCCGGGAATGTCATAAGACCGTCCGATGAATTCCTGTCGAATTGACCCCTGCCTGCTTGTCAGGCCGGTGGATCAGTTTGGCAAGCTAACTCGTTTGCCACTGCGTCGAACAAGGCCCCTTGCCAGCTTGTCTGGCAAGAGCCAAAGTTTGATCGGCCCAACATGTTCCCAGCCGGCCAAACTGATTCACCTGTCGGACGAGCCGACAGGGGTCTGGTTGATTTGTGGTCATTTGCTCTAGCTCGTCAAACTGTGGTTCCTACCAGACAAGCTGGCTGGGGACCTGGGTTCGTCAGTTGTTGTTCGGTCGGTGTTAAGAATTGATTCCCACGAAACCGGCTTGCAATCCGAGTGATAGACTCAGACCATAACTCAAACAATCCAAATCATTCAACACAATGGCGGAAACGGAAATGAGCGGAGAAATTGAACTGAAGATTCGCAAGCTCGGTCTCGAGCTGCCCGAAGCACCGGCGGCGGTCGGTTCCTACGCGCCGGCGTTGCAGGTTGGAAATTTAGTTGTCACCAGTGGCCAATTGCCGTTCGACAAGGATGGCATCGCCTTCGCCGGCCGCATCGGAGCGGAATTGGGGATCGGCGACGGAACGCATGCCGCTCGAATCTGCATATTGAACGCACTGGCTCAGATTAAAGCGACAGTTGGCGATTTGGATCGAGTCAAGCAAATCGTGCGAGTCGAAGGCTACGTCCATTCCGCTCCGGGCTTCCGCGACCAACCAAAAGTTCTGAACGGCGCGTCGGAATTGTTGAACGAAATCTTCGGAGACGCCGGAAAACACACTCGCATCGCACTTGGCGTCAGCGAGATGCCTCTGAACGCGGCCGTGCAGATTGCGGTTTGGGCGGAAGTCGAAGCAAGTGATTAGCCGGCTAAGAAAGTGTGAACGCTTTAGTTCCCGTAAACCACACGGGTACCACGTCTTGCCGTTCAGGCAAGGCGTGCGGCGCAGCCGTTGGAAACCACTCTGGCACGATGAAAGCACAAGACGAACCCTCAAAGCTTGTCACTACTCGCGGTGGGAATTGGTTTCAGCGAGCGAAGGAGCAGTTTCCAGTCGCTGCGCGACACGCCTTGCCTGAACGGCAAGACGTGGTACCCATCTGCCGTGTGAATTGTG
>CAUZVF010001093.1:0-2805 GCA_963582955.1 Planctomycetota bacterium | reverse complement strand
TGCCGCCGGTACTCACGACAATCTGTTGGCTCATTCGTTCGCCACCGTGCCGTGCCAAGGCATGTGCAATTTCATGCGACATCACAACGGCAATGCCGGCTTCGCTCTCGCAGACAGGAAGGATGCCTTCATAGAACGCGACTTTCCCGCCGGGCAAACAGAACGCGTTCGGCGTATCGGAAGCGATGACATTAAACTCCCAATCGTAATCGTCCCGGCCGGCCACGGCTTTGATGCGATTCCCCACACGACGCACCATTTCGACATAACGCTTATTCGTCGAACGCGGTTCGGTTTTCAGGATCTCGAGATAGGCTTGTTCTCCCATCGAGATTTCCTGAGCTTCGGGAATGACAACAAATTGCTGGCGTCCGCTGATCGGAGTCGTGCGACAACCCCAGACAACAACCATGACGACGGCCATCAGTGCAACAAGTGAGTATGGGCGCAGCGCCGCTTTTGCGAGTCGTAAAGACATCAGTAGACCTCGATATAGAATTACGAATCCGCCAGCCGAAGTGATTCAGTCGTGAGACCGTTGGCCAGCGTCGGAAGTGATGTGAGACTGAATTGGAATTGGGACGGGCGAGGAGCGGAAATATAAGAGAGTGCAACCACCGCAACAAGATCAGATTCTTTGATATACTTCAAGCGGTTAGGAATGACACATTTGATCGTTTAACGGCAAGCCGCAGGCGACGGTTTTTCCGCCACGCAGTCGCCTTCGGCTAGCCGTTAAACGAGCCATTCTTTGCCGCGAGCGGTCTATCCAGTGTTTCGGAGAGGTTGTCAATGAGATCATTCACCAAAACACAGAATCTGCCCATCGTACAAAGTGACAATAATTCGGCCCTCGCGATCAACGGCGATGCCCCACTTTGCGGCTTCGGATGGTAAATGCTGCATCCAGAGAGTATTGCCGTCAGCAGGATTCAACGCTTTCAACATCGGCAACGGATCTGAGTCCGGATCGTCGCTGCGTGCCGTGCCGACGACCAGGACGGCGTTCTTCGTTAAGACGACTCCGTGTGTTTGCTCGAACGGCGAGTCCTTCCAGATGATCTTCGGCTTTCCGTCGTCTCCCGATTGTGGATCGACGCGCAGCATCATGCGGTCGGTTCCCTGGATGATGATTTCTCCGGCCGAGGCTTGCAGCAAGTATTGTGCGTTGTAACGTGAAGCCGGCCCGCGGGCGCGGGGTGAGTACAACATGCGACCGGCGACGGCGACTTTGTTCTCGATCAAGAACAGTTCGCTGCCACGGCTGGCTCGCTGTTTCTTCCAATGATCGTCGAGCGTTTTTTCGGGCGATTGTTCCAGCTTGTTGAGGCACGCGCCGGTTGCTGAATCGTAAATCGCCGGCGAAACGACATTGCCGCCCGCCATGTGTACTTTGTTGTCATGATATAGCAGGTGTCCCTGCACGCTGACTCCGACGACTTCGTCTTCTCTGGCCAAATTGCCGGATTTGTTGTTCTGCCACTTCAAATCTCCAGTCGCTGCGTCGAGTGCGTAAACGTGAGTACCGTCGTGACCGGCGATACCGGCGGCTAAGTACACAACGCCGTTTTGAACCATCGCACCACTCGCAACCGGCCAGGTTGACGAGAGATGTCCATACACGGGAATCTTGCGTTCAATGGGTGCCGCACGAAATCGCCATAGCCGCCGGCCACTGGCCGCTTCAAACGCATAAACCCAACCATCCGCCGAGCCGACAAACACTCTGCCGTTCGACACCGAAGGCGGATAAAAGACGCGACCGCCGGTAAAGGCCGTCCAACGAGTCGACCCGTCAACAGCATCGATCGCTTTGATAATTCCGTCGGTTCCGGCCACGAACACAAGTCCTCCCGCCGAAACGGGAGCCGTTGGATTCACACCCCCACGCAACGTCGCCCGCCATTGAAGCGAGACTTGTCGTGGAATCTCGATCGGCAACGCAGCGGTACGCAAGTTATTCCCGCGGTAAGTCGGCCAATCGAGATCGGTCGATTCAAACGCGGCCACTTGATCGTGATTCTGACTTTGTTCCAGCCGAGTCTTGTCAGTCGCAGGCTGGCCAAATTCGAAATTGCCGGCGTGGCCGAGACTGATCACTCCCACTAACGAATGATTACAATCACACATCCACGGTCCCCAGTACAACAGGCTGTTGGCGACAATGACGCCGTCCTGACAAGCCGGACGCATCGACGGCAGCCGGCGTGGTTTTCCATAGGCCAAGTCGAACCGCAAAGTTCCTGAATGCCGGTAGCCGCGAGCGAAAATGCTGTCGACCGTGCCCGTCGCTCGTGTACAGTTTCCACGAAAACATTGCAGATCGGCCAACACTTCGCCGGTCAGCAAATCGAACTTCTTGCTATTGGTCATGCGGCCCATTGCGAACAGTGCATCGCCCCGTAGGATCAGTTGCACGTTACCGTCGGCATAATCCCACAGCACCTTTCCGTTCTCGGCTGACACCGCGACCAACTTTTTGCGCTGCGGACCGGCGAAGTACAGGGCATTTTCGTTGCACTTGGCATAGGCCGACGTCGAATAACCCAGGCGTGCCGTTTGAGCGGGATCGTGTTTACCGATGGCCTCGAGCAATTCGGGTTCGGAAGTCTTCCAAACCGGCGTGCCGCTGTCGGCATCAACAGCCATTAGAAATTTCGTGTGCGAGTACAGGAAAATGCGGTTCGAGTTCATACAGACGGCGCGGCTGTCGATTTGTTCCTGCTCTTGATGAGACCACAAAATCTTCTTCGTCTTGACGTCCATCGCGAACAGCGTGCGGCCAAATCCCCAAGTCGAGTCGTA
>CAUZVF010001092.1:0-2805 GCA_963582955.1 Planctomycetota bacterium | reverse complement strand
TTGCCATAGTCAAGCTAATCCGACAATCAATACCGGTAATGCTCGGGCTTGTACGGGCCGTCGACGGGGACGTTGATGTACTTGGCCTGTTCTTCGGTCAGCTTCGTCAATTTGACGCCGAGTTTATCGAGGTGCAGGCGGGCGACTTCTTCGTCCAATTTCTTGGGGAGCATGTGGACGTCGACCGTGAAGTGATCGTCCGAGAATCCCAACGAATTCGGATTCCACAGAGCCATCTGGCCCACGGTTTGATTCGTGAAACTGTTGCTCATCACGAAAGACGGATGTCCCGTTGCGCAACCAAGGTTGACCAGGCGGCCTTCGGCCAAGATTAAGATAGCTTTGCCGTCGGGATAGACGTACTTGTCGACCGGGCCGCCTTCCATATCGTCGGTCTTGATGCTGATCTGCTCGATGTCCGCGCGGTCGCTCAAATACGCGACATCGATCTCGTCGTCGAAGTGGCCGATGTTGCAGACGATCGCATTGTTCTTCATCGCGTCGAGATGTTCACTGCGGATGATGCCCGTGTTTCCAGTGGCCGTGACGAAGATGTCTCCGTCTCCAGCAACGTCTTCCAACGTCGTGACCTGGTAGCCTTCCATCGCCGCTTGCAACGCGTTGATGGGATCGATTTCGGTAATGATCACGCGGGCGCCCAGTCCCTTCATTGCCGCGGCGCAGCCTTTGCCGACGTCTCCGTAACCACAGACAACGACAACTTTGCCGGCGACCATGATGTCGGTGGCGCGTTTGATGCCGTCAGCGAGCGATTCGCGGCATCCGTACAGATTGTCAAATTTACTCTTCGTGACCGAGTCATTCACGTTGATCGCGGGGATCGGCAGCTTGCCCTCGTCCTGCAGTTGGTAAAGACGCAGGACACCGGTCGTCGTTTCCTCGGTGATGCCTTTGATTCCTTCGGTGAGTTCCGGGAACTTGCCGATGACCATCGCTGTCAGGTCGCCACCGTCGTCGAGGATCATGTTCAGTGGTTGACCATCGGGCCAGAACAACGACTGTTCGATGCACCAGTCGAATTCTTCGGCCGATTCACCCTTCCAGGCGAAGACCGGCACACCGGTGGCCGCGATGCCGGCGGCGGCATGATCTTGAGTCGAGAAGATGTTGCAGCTTGACCAACGGACTTCGGCACCCAACGCCGTCAATGTTTCGATCAAGACGGCCGTCTGAATCGTCATGTGCAGGCAACCGGCAATGCGGGCTCCAGCGAGCGGTTGGCTGAGTCCGTACTTTTCGCGGAGTGACATCAGGCCGGGCATTTCCTTCTCAGCCAGATCGATCTCTTTTCGGCCAAACTCCGCGAGGTTGATGTCCTTGACCTTGTAGGGAAGGGCGTTGGTTTTTGCGGTCGACATGCTTAACTCCTTCGACAGATTTATGAGACGACGAATGCAATTGGCATTCATTCCGGCTCGGGGCAGTGTCCTAATCTGATGGATCGGCACGTGGGGCAGGTTTGTAACCTGCCGTTTCGATGTGAGTTGTGGCAGGTTACAAACCTGCCCCACGCCAAATTAGGACACTACCCGGATCGGGTTTCGATTAACGGTTTTAGAAAATAGGCAATTCTAGCCAATTCAGCAACCTCGACTTTTCCGGCTTTCGCGTCTATCTCGTTTCCAAAACTGACGTTGTGTCGAATTGGGCGGCGTTTTAGAATTCCGCTCCGAATTTTCCCGCAAGACCAATCAATCGCAATGGAGGGCGACATGGGCAATTATCTGTTTACTAGCGAATCGGTCAGCATGGGACATCCCGACAAGGTGTCGGATCAGGTATCCGACGCAGTGCTGGATGCTCTGCTCGAGCAGGATCCGTTCTCACGAGTCGCCTGCGAAACACTCTGCACAACCGACTTGGTCGTGCTGTCTGGAGAAATCACGACTCAGGCGAAAGTCGATTTCGTCGACGTCGTTCGCAAGACGGTCGCCGAGATTGGTTACACCAGCGACGACGTCGGTTTCAATGCCGCCACGTGCCGAGTCTTTGTGTCGCTGCACACGCAGAGCGGCGACATCGCTCAGGGAGTTGACCGCGACGGAGCCGGTGACCAAGGACTAATGTTTGGATTCGCCTGCAACCAAACTCCCGAATTCATGCCCGTCCCGATCGCGTTGTCGCATCGCATTCTGAATCGCCTGACCGAGGTGCGGCAGAACAACGTTGTCGACTGGCTGCGTCCCGACAGTAAGAGCCAAGTCACGGTCGAGTACAACGGAACAACGCCGGTCGGAGTTTCGGCGGTCGTCGTTTCGACGCAGCATTCAGAAAAAGTCGATCAACAGCAGATCGCGGAATTCGTGATTCCTGAAATCATTGAAGCCACGGTTCCGGATTCACTCTTGAGTTCCAACACGAAGCACCACATCAATCCGACCGGACGCTTCGTTGTCGGCGGCCCGCACGGAGACACGGGACTGACCGGCCGCAAGATCATCGTCGACACCTACGGCGGATGGGGACGTCATGGCGGCGGCGCGTTCAGCGGCAAAGATCCCACAAAGGTCGATCGTTCGGCGGCCTACATGGCTCGTTACATTGCCAAGAACATCGTCGCCGCCGGACTGGCCGACGAGTGTGAAATTCAATTGGCCTATGCCATTGGCATCGCCGATCCGGTCAGCATCCACATTGACACGCGTGGGACGAGCACGATTTCCGAAGACCGGATTGCCGGACTCGTTCGTGAGATGTTTCCGTTGACGCCATCGGGAATTATCGAGTCGCTCGACTTGCGGCGCCCCATTTATCGTAACACGGCATTCGGAGGCCACTTCGGCC
>CAUZVF010001091.1:0-2806 GCA_963582955.1 Planctomycetota bacterium | reverse complement strand
GGCTCAACCGAATCCGCCAATCCGCCCAAAGCAGTACTGAATCGGAATCGGATCCTTATAGCGAAGAGACCGATCATTTCGAGAACGAATTGCGGGCCGACATCGGACGTCTGGAAGCTTTCGTCGAAGAATTGGGGGCACTGGGCGTGGAATTGAAAGATTACACGAACGGACTTATCGATTTTCCGACAATCATCGATGGGCGTGAAGCCTACTTGTGCTGGAAGCTCGGTGAGGAAGAAGTGGCACACTGGCACGGCTTGGATGCGGGTTTCAGTGGAAGACAATCGCTGCTTGAAAGTTCCATCTCGATATCGAATTCGATTGACGAGGACGAATAAGGACATCGCCTCAGCAGCGCGATCCGTATCGCTTCAATTCTAGGGGAAAAGAAAACCACAATGACGGATTTGGTTTTTCACTTCATTCTGTTTGCCATCGCCGGCGTCGGTATTTTGTTGGCGCCGTTGGTCATCGGATATTTTGTGCGGCCAAAGTTGCCAACCGAACAGAAGGATGCCATTTACGAATGCGGCGAGCCGACAATTGGCACTAGCTACATTCAGTTTGATTTGCGTTTCTATACTGTCGCGTTGCTGTTCATCATCTTCGACGTCGAAGTGGCGTTCTTCTTTCCGTGGGCGGCCGTTTACGGCGGTACGATGCAATTAGCTGACGAACGGTTATTGGACGAGGCCCGTATTGAGATCACCGAAAAACTGTTGAACAAGAAGCTCGGTACCCTGCCCGCCGGTCAGGAAATTCCTTCTGGCGTTCGGAGCCTTGGTTTGCAGATGCAAGAATCTGAGGATGGCAAGAGCGTCAAAGTTGCTCGCGTTGAAAACGACTCCCTAGCTGAAGCCGCCGGTCTCAAGATAGAGGACCAGATCATCGCGCTTAAATTGGAAGATGAAGACGTCGAGAACCCTACAACGGTTGCGGCGATAATCAAAACTTTGAAACATTTGCCGCGAGGAACGCGAACAGGAATCACAGTTCAACGGAGTGGCCGAGAACAGACTCTTATCCTAGAGAAGCCCTATGGTGCGTATCAAATTGCGTTGATGGCATTCGTGGACATTTTGGTCTTCTTTGGTGTGTTGCTAGTTGGATTTGCTTACGTTTGGAAACGCGGCGATTTGGATTGGGTCCGTGCAGTCGCGGAAAGACATAAGACAGCGACGTTGGAACCAAAGGTTGGGAAACCTGTCGAACAGCAGCGACAACCTGAACCTGTTGCATAGGCCGAATACGTTCGATCGCTTCTTCGTCTATTGAGTTTTCATTGCCGATCGTGGACGTGACTCAGGAAGACTTTGATGAACACCGAGGAAATTCATCAGTTGCTCGTCGAGCAATTCGGTAACGACAAGATCACGGGAGTTAACCTGGAAGCCAAGGATCCGTGGATCGAGATCGATGCCAACGCGATCGTCGAGGTCGCGCAATTCGTTCAGACTGACGAGCGGTTGCGGTTCGATCATCTCAACAGCCTATGCGGCGTCGACTACTTGGAACTCGATCCGAAGAAAGCCAAGAAATTTGATCACGAGTTGCATGTTGAGGTCGTTTATCATCTGTCGAGTTACGAGCTTAAGCATCGGTTGGTCTTGAAAGTGAAATTGCCGCGTTGGAAAGACGGGAACGAAGGAGAACTGCCCGACATCCCGTCGGTGTCCAGTGTGTGGGCCGCGGCCGATTGGCACGAACGCGAGGCATTCGATCTGGTCGGCATTAATTTCACCGATCACCCAAATCTGACTCGTATTCTGTGTCCCGAAGATTGGGTCGGACATCCTCTGCGGAAAGACTACGAATTTCCGCTGGAATACCACGGAATTCGCGGCAAATAGGCGTCTCGACCTTCTAATCGTGGAACCCAAACATCCAAAACATTATTCAACGGCGTCCTAGGTCATGAGTATCGAAGTCGAAGATCCCCGTATCGTTGAATTTGACGTCCACACTGACGAGATGCTGGTCAACATGGGCCCACAGCATCCCAGCACTCACGGTGTGTTGCGTTTGTTGTTGCGAACGGACGGTGAAATCGTACACGAGGTGACTCCTTACATCGGGTACCTCCATCGAAGTGCTGAAAAGATTGGCGAGAACCTGTCACCGCCGCAATGGATTCCCTACACCGACCGAATGGATTATCTGGCGGGAATGAACATGAATCTTGGCATGTCGTTGGCGATCGAAAAGCTGACCGACATGGAACTGCCGGAAAAGGCGATGACGGTACGTGTCATCATTGCGGAACTCGGCCGGATCGCCAGCCACTTGGTCGCGATGGGAACGTATGGGTTGGACTTAGGCACGTTCAGCCCGTTTCTGTACGCGTTCCGCGAACGCGAAATCATCCTTGATCTTTTTGAAGAAGTTTGCGGGGCTCGTCTGACTTACAGCTATATCACACCGGGCGGAGTCACTCATGATTTGCCGATTCGGATTCCGATTCCGCCGGGTTTGGCGTCGTTGACCGGCCAAAGTGCGAATAAGAAAGTCAGTTGGCTGGAAGCAACGACCATGTTCTTGGACTGGCTCGAACCACGGATCCAAGAGTATCACACTTTATTGACTCGAAATTCGATTTTCATCAAGCGGACGGCGGCGTTGGGAGTTTTGCCGCGTGATATGGCGATCAACCATGGTTGTACTGGCCCCGTGCTCCGCGGGAGCGGCGTTGATTGGGATTTGCGGCGTGATGGCGAATCAATCTACACGCGGATGTACGAAGGTTACGAATTTGATGTGCCAGTCGCTCCTTTCGAAGACGCACCTCCGGAAGCGGTAATGGGTG
>CAUZVF010001090.1:0-2807 GCA_963582955.1 Planctomycetota bacterium | reverse complement strand
GCCGGTCGGCGAACCCAAGAGGATTCGTCAATTCCAATCGTAACGGTGTTCCTGATTGGAAAGTCGCCGAAGAATTCAAGCACGACGTCTTTACATTCGTGCGGATTCAATACAGCGGATACCGGCGCCGTGGAGCGTGGCGCACGGATTATCCCGATAGCGATCTGAACTTCTCGTACCGGTTGCAGCAACTGACATCGTTGAAGGTCGATCCCGAAGGCGTGATTCTGGAGCTGACCGACCCGCGACTGTTCGACTATCCGTTCATCTACATCATCGAACCCGGTGGACTGCGATTTACTGAAGAAGAAGTGGTCGCCCTGCGCAAGTACTTGTTGAACGGCGGGTTCCTGATGGTCGACGACTTTTGGGGCGAGCGCGAGTGGGACAATTTTTATCACGAAATCAAACGTGTGTTCCCCAACCGTGAGCCGCTGGAATTGCCGTACGAACATCCCATTTTTCATTGTGTCTACGACTTGGCGAAGAAACCTCAGATTCCCAGCATCGGAGCCGCTCAGTGGGGCCGCGCCAGCGGACGGACTTGGGAACGCGAGGACGCTCGCGAAGTGCACTATAAAGCTCTCTTCGACGACAAGGGGCGGATGATGTCGATCATTTGTCACAACACCGACCTTGGCGACGGGTGGGAACGTGAAGGCGAAGACCCTTGGTATTTCCGTGAGTTCTCCGAGAAATGGGCCTATCCGTTAGGAATCAACATTGTCTTTTACGCGATGTCGCATTGACTGCATCGTTCAGATTCGTTTAACGCCGAGCCGCCAGGCGACGGCCGGCGTCGATTAAACATCGAATTGGCGTACGTCGATTGTGTGTAACTCCATCGTTTAACGGCAAGCCGAAGGCGACTGCGTTTCGCGACGTAGATCGGTAATCACAACGCGGTCGCCTTCGGCTTACCGTTAAACAAATGATAAGAAAGGGAGTCAGCCAGTGAGCCTTGCCATCGTTTCGAACGAATATGACGACGAACAACAGGTGGTCGATTTGATCCGCGACAGCCGCGACCGCATCGACGCCGAGCTGTCCAAGGTCATCGTTGGA
The DNA here is from genome assembly GCA_963582955.1 of Planctomycetota bacterium. GTDB lineage: Bacteria > Planctomycetota > Planctomycetia > Planctomycetales > Planctomycetaceae > CAUZVF01. The sequence continues at coordinate 1,742 of CAUZVF010001090.1, read as the reverse complement.
CAAAAGGAAGTTGTCGAGCAAATTCTGATCGCGCTGTTCGCCGGCGGACACTGTCTGATCACGGGTGCTCCCGGCTTGGCAAAAACTCTGTTGGTGAATTCGATTGCCCAGATTTTTCATCTGTCGTTTCACCGCATTCAGTTTACTCCCGATCTGATGCCGGCCGACATCACCGGCACCGAGATCTTGGAAGAAGACGAGCACGGGCATCGTCAAATGGTGTTCGTCAAGGGGCCGATCTTCGCGAACGTCGTACTGGCCGATGAAATCAACCGCACGCCGCCGAAGACTCAGGCCGCGTTGCTCGAAGCCATGCAAGAGCATCAGGTCACTGCCGCCGGCGTAAACCACAAGTTGGAAGAACCATTCTTCGTGCTGGCAACACAGAATCCGATCGAGATGGAAGGCACGTACCCGTTACCCGAAGCTCAGTTAGACCGCTTCATGTTCAATGTTTACGTCGACTACTTGCCGGAAGACGACGAAGTCGAAGTCGTCAGCCGCACAACGACAACAAAGCCCGCGCCGATCGAAGCCATCTTCAGTGGTGCGGATGTGCTGAAGTTCCACGAAGTCGTCCGCAGCGTTCCGATTGCCGAGGACGTTGTCCGATACGCCGTGCGTCTGGCATCGGCATCGCGTCCCGGTCAGAAAGAGTCGCCCGACTTCGTCAACGAATGGATCGGATGGGGAGCCGGCCTACGTGCCGCGCAGTACCTGGTACTCGGCGGGAAAGCCAAAGCGTTGCTCGACGGCCGCGCACACGTCAGCGCCGAAGACATCCGCGAGTTGGCGTATCCATCACTGAGGCACCGCATCCTCGTGAATTACAAAGCCGAAGCCGAAGGCGTATCGGTCGAGACGATCATTGACAAACTTCTGGAAACGATACAAAGACCAACGGATTGAATTGAAAAGGGAGGGCGAGGCTCCCGCCGAGCGGTTGAATTCGGCGGCTCGGCGGGAGCCTCGCCCTCCCAAACGCCACAACAGAGTGTTCTATGGCAGTAACCGCATCAACTCTGGCAAACCCTTCGAATCGTTCCGACACTCGGTCGCCGAACGACTCGGCAGGATATTTGAACCCCGCGACGCTGATGCAGGTTCAGTCACTCGAACTGCGGGCGAAAGCCGTGGTCGAGGGGTTTTTCAACGGATTACATCGCAGTCCCTATCACGGTTTCTCGGTCGAGTTCACGGAATACCGCGAGTACTCGCCGGGCGACGACCTCAGGTATCTCGACTGGCGGCTGTTCGCTCGCAGCGACCGGTACTACGTCAAACGCTTCGAAGACGAAACCAACCTGCGGTGTTATCTGTTGGTCGATAACAGCAAATCGATGGGATTCAGCAGCGGAGAATTTACGAAAGCCGACTACGGAAAAACTCTGGCCGCGTCGTTGGCGTACTTCCTGACGACTCAACGTGACGCCTGCGGTTTGCTGACGTTCGACGAGCATATCGACGAAAACATCCCGCCGCGTTACCGGCCGGGACACATGCGGCGGTTGCTGTTGGCTCTCGAAAAGCCGGTGTCCGGCAAAGCGACCGACATTTCAAAACCGCTGGAACAGATCGCTCAGCAGGTTTCCAAACGCGGCATGATGATCCTGATTTCCGATCTGTTGGCTCCGATCGAATCGCTCGAAACAAACTTGGCCTACCTGACGGCGCGCGGGCACGAAGTCATTCTGTTTCAGATTCTCGATCCGGCTGAATTGACGTTGTCATTCGACGCTCCG
>CAUZVF010001089.1:0-2810 GCA_963582955.1 Planctomycetota bacterium | reverse complement strand
GGCATTTCTTCTACTTCTTCTCGGCCTACGCGTGCCCAAGCCCGAACGCTCTCTCGCCCACTTTCGAGGAGAAATTTGCAAGGATGGAGTACATCGGTGACGCGAAGTTCGCTCTCTATTTCATGCGGCACACGGGCGAATGGGTTGGGATTTACGACGCCCTCTCCGTGGATGAAAGCATGAAGGCCATTCAGGACGACTCGTGGTTTGTTCCGTAATGGGCATCACCTCGTTGGGTTGATGCCGAGTGGCAGCAATCTGCGAATTGGCGTTTTTTGCGGAGCGGTCGCTGTCGCCAACCAAAACCGAGAAACGGTCCTTTTTCGGCGTGAGTCAGGCGCCACGGGTATTTGAGACTATCCGTCGAGCTTTCCGGATTCTTGCGCCGTGCAACCTGCTTCGATGTGTCGAACCCGATGTGCGCAAAGGTGCCAGTCCAACTCCATTCGGTGTGCCTCCCCGAAACCACTTGCGCTTATTCAATAAACCGTGTCGGCCAGACGGGCGAGGCGGTGGGGCGGCTCGGGGATATGCTGGGGAGGGCGTCACGCTCGGATCTTGTTGAATCGCTGGTCGGCGCCGAAATCACCGTGAGTCCCGCAAAATCGGTAGACTAGAGCGATGACAAACTTGCTGCGCATCGAGAAACGAGATCGCAGAGCCGCATGCTACTGGTACGTCACATTTATGTTTGCAATTCTGTGCAAGCATGCCGACGAAATTGGCTCGTGTTATTTTCCATCACAAAAACTGGAAGCTCTTGATAACAGTGGTGTTGCCGGCGAATGGGGCGCTACCCCCCCCCTTGTTTGGCGACTTTGGCGGCGAGTCTGCCAGCGTCCACGCGACAGCGCGACACTGCCTTTTTGGCTGCACGCTAGCCAATGACCGCCCGCGCGTTACTTCTTGCCGCTTGTTTGTCCCTTCTTCTTCCCCTGTTTCTTGCTGACGAGTTCTAGGTCGAAGTAGTCGCACAACACGTCGAGTTTCTTGCCCGTCGGGGAACCCTCGTCATTCACGAATCGCCCAAGGATACGGTGGTCGATTCCGGTTTCTTTCTCGATCTTGTAGTAGGACTCACCGGAATCGATTAACGCCTGCCGTAACACATCAGTCATTGCCACGTCTTTATTCTCCGATTTCTAATCTACAAATTACAACACACGGGATTATTTTCCTCTTTTTTACGGAAATGTCCAGATTGATTGTAGACATAAGGAAAATTATCCCGTATATATATTCGTCAATCGTAATACACATTTACTCTATTGGAGGAAAGAGGGATGCAACTAACCGAAAAGTACCGACCAACAACGTGGAAACAAGTCATCGGGCAGGAAAAGGCCATCAAGCGGATTGGTCTACTCCGCGAACGGAATCTTGCCGGCCGAGCTTATTTCTTGACTGGACAAAGTGGCACTGGCAAGAGCACGATCGCCAGATTGATCGCGTCTGAAATTGCTGATGATTTCGCGGTTGATGAAATCGACGCTGCCGAGTGCACGCCGAAACGCATTGCCGATATCGAACGTTCCTGTCGTTGTAGGACATTTGGTAAGGGAGGCCGTGCAATCATCATCAACGAAGCGCACGGACTGTCTAAGCCCAGTATTCGCCAGTTGCTGGTGACGCTCGAGCGCATCCCGAGTCACGTCGTGTGGTTGTTCACGACGACTTCCGACCAGCAAGAGAGTCTGTTTGAAGACTGTTTAGACGCTAATCCGCTCTTGTCACGTTGCATTGTGCTGGAGCTATCGCGCCGCGGACTGGCCGATGCTTTCGCCCAACGCGCGCGTGAGATTGCACAGTCCGAAGGATTGGACGGAAAGCCGATCGACGCGTACGTCAAGTTGGCGAAAACGTGCCGCAACAATCTGCGCCGCATGCTGCAAGAAATCGAGTCCGGCGCAATGCTCGACTGACCAGAAACGAGAAAAGCCCCTTCCGTGGTTGCACACGAAAGAGGCCGATTGTCACCACCCGTTACCTCGTCCGCTAAGAAAAGGAACCCAAGTAATGACGACCAAATTCTATGGCAAAGCAGAGTCCGCTGCAAATACGATTCTGAATGCGTTCAAGAATCCGAACAGCCTACCCGCAGCACTCGCACCGATATTCATCAACCGGCACGACGATGTACCGTGTCGCCAGTGGTCATGGTCAAATCAGATGATAACCGCCATTCACGGTCACTCAGACGCACGCGGCTTCAGGCAATGGCAGAAAGTGGGCCGGCACGTCAACAAAGGCCAGAAGTCATTTACGATCTTGTCGCCAGTCACAAAGAAGATCGTCGACAAGATAACTCAGGAGGAACGATTCGCGGTTGTCGGTTTCAAGGGTACGGCAGTTTTCGGATTGCGTCAGACAGACGGCGACGAACTGCCACCTCCAGATCCCGAAGTTGCCCAATGGATTGAATCGCTTCCGTTGCTCGCCGTCGCAAAAGACTGGGGAATCTCAGTTGAAAGCTACAACGGCCAACGTGGTCGCGCTTTGGGCCGATTCTCGACTGCCGGCAACATCGCGCTTGGCGTTGAGAATCTCAGCACTTGGTGTCACGAAATGATTCACGCCGCAGACAGTCGGCTTGGCAATCTGACGGAACGTGGCCAGCACTGGCGATCGGAGACGGTTGCCGAACTCGGCGGCGCTGTGTTGTTGAGTGTCCTGGGACGTGATGTTGACGCCGATTTGGGCGGTTGCTGGGACTATGTGACAGCCTATGCCCGCGATGCCGCCATTGAACCCATAGCGGCCTGTCAACGCGTTCTAAAGCGAATGTGTGATGCTGTCGCCTTGATCCTCGA
>CAUZVF010001088.1:0-2818 GCA_963582955.1 Planctomycetota bacterium | reverse complement strand
GAACAAAACCGTCAACTTGCTGACGACACCGATCTTCGCGTTGTTCGTCTTTGCGCTGTTCATTCCCTTCGCACGTCCATTCGGAGTCGTCGTGGGGACAATCTGTGGAACGGCCACGGCAGCGGTGATCGCGTTTTCGGGCCCGATCGTCGTATGGCTCGCCATGAATTATGATGTGGATCCGAGCTTGTTCGGTGTCGAACTATTGACGGAAATCGATCAGGAGACCGGAACGAAGATTGTCGTGACAGCCGTCCGTGAAATCAATCCGGCAACCGGTGTTGAGGAGTTGAATCGCAGAGATCCCATCAGTTTTCAATGGCTCGGCCCGGTCGCTCTGTTTGTCAATCTGGCAACCGGTGCTCTGGTCAGTTGGCTGCAGTGCAAATTCGGTCGTTCTCGTTCCGCGGCACCAAAAGAAGAGCAAGGTTGACATGCCATCGAGCAAACACAGCATCCTTGTTGTTGGTGGCGGGTCGATTGGTGAACGTCACGTTCGATGCTTTCAAAGCACGGGACGTGCGGATGTCACGCTGTGTGAGATTAACTCCGAAGTGCGAAATCGCGTGGCGAACGAGTGTTCTCTGACGCAATCGTTTGACGACTTCGACAAGGCCGTCGATTCGAATCCCGATGGAATCGTGATTTGCACGCCGGCTCATTTACATGTCTCGATGGCGATTCAGGTAGCGGAAGCCGGCATTCACCTGTTGATCGAAAAACCGCTCAGCACGTCGCTCGACGGAATTGATCGATTGCTGTCGGTGATCGCCGAGAAGCAACTTTTGGCCGGCGTGGCCTATGTTTCTCGATGTCACCCGGCGTTGTGCGAAATGCGGGCCTCGATTCACAGCGGTCGATTCGGCCAACCGGTGCAACTGGTCGGAACGTCGGGCCAGCACTTTCCGCTGTATCGTCCGGCCTACCGCGAGATCTATTACGCGGATCGCGCGACGGGTGGTGGAGCGATCCAGGATGCATTGACGCACATGATCAACGCCGCGGAATGGCTGATCGGACCGGTGACGAAGTTGGCTGCCGATTGCGACCATCAAGTGCTGGAAGGCGTCGAAATCGAAGACACTGTCAACGTGATCGCTCGGCACGGCGCGACTATGGCCAGTTATAGCTTGAATCAGTATCAATTCCCAAACGAATCAAGCACAACGGTCATCTGTGAGCGCGGCGCGACAAAGTTCGAAAGTCACAAGCATCGCTGGCTGTCGTCGTCGAATCCGGGCGACGATTGGCGCGAAGAATCGAGTTTTTCGATCTTACGCGATGACTTGTTTGTGAGCCAGGCGAATGCCTTTTTGGACGTGCTGGAAGGCAAAGCCAAACCTGCATGTTCGATCGAGGCAGCTCTTCAGACATTGCGTGTCAATCTGGCAATTTTGAACGCTGCCGAATCGAGACGTTGGGAGACTGTGACGAAAGTCGTTTAACGGCGAGCCGCAGGCGACTGCGTTTCGTCGCGTGAATTCGTTTCCCAATCCGCAGTCGCCTGCGGCTCGCCGTTAAACAAATGGTCCTTACATGTGAATAAAACAATCGCGTCATTCGAAAAACGGAGCAAAACACATTATGACCGAACCGACAATTCAGCAGCTCTTCGATCTCAACGGCAAAGTTGCATTGGTCACGGGTGCGACCGGTTATCTCGGTTCGGCGTTCGCGAGGACACTGGCCGAGGCCGGCGCTTCCGTCGTGATTTCCAGCCGTGACGAGGAACGTGCGAGAGCGGCGGCCGCCGAACTGACAGGTGATGTGAAGCACTACGGAGTGCAATTGGATTACACCGAAGAGGAATCGCTAAATTTGGGTTTTGACGGCGCGGTCGCGCGTGCCGGACAGGTCGACATCCTGATTAACAACGGCCACGACGGCGACGGCCATGATCTGACGAATGTCGAACGCGAACACTTCGATAACCAGTTGAGCAACGCCACCGGATACTTCTTGCTCGCGCGGCGGTTTCGCGATCACATCGTTCAACGCAAGGCGGCCGGGAGCGTCGTGATGCTGGGTTCGATGTACGGCATGGTCGGATCGTATCCCGATGCTTACGAAGGAGTCTGCGCGGCGAGTCCCGTTGCGTATCACGCATTGAAAGGCGGCATCATTCACATGACTCGCCACCTGGGCGTTTATTGGGCGAAGGACAATGTGCGCGTCAATTGCCTCAGCCCGGGACCGTTCCCATCACCGAAAGCTCCGGCGGAAATGGTCGAGCGATTATGCACGAAGAATCCGATGCAACGCATGGGACTGCCACACGAATTAAAAGGCGCGTTGTTGTTGCTCGCCAGTGACGCGGGGTCCTACATGACCGGACAAAACATTGTCGTCGACGGCGGATGGACGGTGTGGTAGGCCGTTAATCGCGAGCCGGTCGGAATCAATCTTTCTTGTCCGATTCCTGCTTGTGAAACTTCGTCCGGATTTCACGCATCTGTTTCCAGATCGCGGAGTCTTTCGATTTCGGCGACACACAGACGAACATGAAGTTGTGTTCTTTAGCCGGCCACGTTTGAATCTCGAGCCGGAGCTTCTGCGGTTTTTGCGTGGCAAACGGTTCGATCCAATTCAACTCGGCTGTGTATTCAACCAGTTTCTTTTTCGGTGAGCCGGTTTTATTTTGATCTTTGACCGGTTTCAGTTTGAACGTAAACGTTTTCGTGTCGATTTCTGAAGCACGGTCTTTGAGTACAGCCACTGCCAATCCGCGATAGTACTTCAGGAATTCCTGTTTGATAACTTTTGGCTTCAGTTCCGGTTTTTTTTCCAGCCGAAACACATACACGTAAGAAAAGAACGA
>CAUZVF010001087.1:0-2820 GCA_963582955.1 Planctomycetota bacterium | reverse complement strand
CGGTGCCTACATCTACGGCGATTACGTGACCGGGAAAATCTGGGGACTGCGGTATGACGGCAAGAAGCTGACATGGCAGCAGGAACTGGTCGATTCGTCGCTGGCGGTGATTACTTTCGGTGAAGACCAGAGCGGAGAGTTGTATGTACTCGATTACGCCGGCGGCATTTACCGCTTGGCAGAAAACAATGCGGCGCAGGCGAATTTCGACTTTCCCCGAAAACTGAGCGAGACGGGATTGTTCGTATCGGTGAAAGATCACAAGCCGGCCGCCGGCGTGATTCCGTACTCGGTCAACGCATCTCCCTGGGCCGACGGCGCGACCGCCGAGCGACTGATCGCCCTGCCGGGCATGCCGAAACTCGATGTCTGGACGACCAGCAACGCGCAAAAGGGCAACCTGCGCGGCAACTGGAAATACCCGACCGATACCGTGTTCGCCAAGACGTTGTCGCTGGAGATCGAGCCGGGCAATCCGGAAAGTTCGCGTCGAATTGAAACGCAGATTCTGCATTACGACGTCGATACGTGGCGTGCCTACACGTACATCTGGAACGACGATCAGACCGACGCTGTGCTGGCGCCGGCAGCCGGCGTGGACAAAACTCTGGTGATTCGCGACCCATCCGCCCCGAATCAGCGTCGTCAGCAAACATGGCACGTCGCGGGCCGCACCGAATGCATGGTGTGTCACTCGTCTCGCGGCGGTACGGTTTACGGGTTTGTTCCGCCGCAGCTGAACAAACGGCACGATTACGGCAACGTCGTTGCCGATCAGTTGGCGACATTAACGCACATTGGACTGTTCGACGATCCATCGACAGCCGAACTGAAGAATCCCGAGCATCAGATTGAAACGCTGCCCGACCCGTTCGACAAGGATATTCTTCTGGAAAGACGCGCTCGTGCTTACTTGCACGTCAACTGCGCACAATGCCATCGGCGCGGTGGTGGCGGCACGGCGAAGTTTGAACTGCTGTACCATTTCAAGCTCGACAAATTGGGGCTAGTGGGAGAACGTCCGTCGCAGGGCGCGTTCAAGCTGCATGCCGCCGAAAACGTCGCCCCCGGCGATCCGTATCGTTCATTGCTTTATTATCGCCTGGCAAAACTGGGAAGCGGGCACATGCCGAAAATTGGCTCGAACGTCATCGACCGCCGAGGCCTGAGGCTCATTCACGATTGGATTGCCCAGATGGAATTGCCGGAAGGCGGGGATGGCCAGAACGCGGCGACCGCGACACTGCGAGCGCAACAGAAGGATGCGGTGGCGGCGTTGACCGCAACCGGCGCTGCCGCCCTCGATCAATTGCTCTCGACCACCAGCGGTGCGCTGTTGTTGCTGTCAGCCATCGATGAGAATCGCTTCATCCCGGCGGTCATTCGACAAATCGTGGCGAGGGCGACGGCGCATCCGGCGGAGGAAGTCCGTGGCTTGTTTGAACGGTTCATTCCGGAAGAGAAACGCGCGAAACGTCTGGGCAGTGTGGTAAAACCGGAAGAGATTCTCGCATTGGACGGCGACGCCGTTCGCGGCAAGGCGGTCGTTTTCAAAACGGCCGGCATGCAGTGCATGAGTTGTCACCAGATTGCCGGTCAGGGGAAACAGGTCGGTCCCGAACTGAGCAAGATCGGCAAGAAATACAACCGGGCGCAGCTGTTGGAAACGATTCTCGAGCCGTCGAAGAAAATCGAAAAGGAGTACGTGGTCTACCTCGTTCAAACCACTGAGGGACGAGTCTTTTCCGGCCTGCTCATCAAACAGAACGATACGGAGATCGTTCTCAAAGATGCGCACGGCAAGCAAGTTCGCATTCCCGGCGATGTGGTGGAGTTGATCGTTCCAGCACGCGTTTCAATGATGCCGGAATTACTGCTCCGAGATTTGACAAAGCAACAGGTCGCCGACTTGCTGTCGTATCTGGGTGGGTTGAAGTAAATAACCCAGTATTTCCTTTTGATCCCAGACTTTGCGGTCGCCGCGGGACATCGACGTTTTGAAAGTGAAAAACTTGGCTGACAAAGAACTACTGATAGTCGGCGGTCCCAATGGTGCTGGCAAGACGACGTTCGCAGAAGAATATGCGGACCGACATGCTTGGAAATATCTCAGCGCGGATTTGGTTGCTGCGCAATTGTGCCCGTCGGATCCAGCATCAGAACAGATCAATGCCGCCCGCCAATTTCTTGCATTGCTGCATGACGCCCTTGCCGGCTCCGAAAGTTTTATCGTCGAGTCCACACTCTCAGGACGGACTTTGTGCAAGCACGTTGAGTTGGCAAAACGAGCTGGATTCACTATTACACTGGTGTATTTATTCCTCGATTCAGCGGATGAGTGTGTGGCCCGCGTTAATGAACGCGTACAAAAAGGCGGGCATTTTGTTCCCGAAATCGACATTCGACGCCGGTATCAACGTAGTGCTGTCAATTTCTGGCAGCGATATCGCCCATTGTCGGATCAATGGTTCGCGATCAGGATCTTTTCGCGGCATTTCAGACGATTGTCGAGGCAAACAATGATTGATTCAATCGAAAGCAACGACGAATCAGACCGTACCGACGAGTTTCTGCAGGTATTTAGAAGCGCAATACGCAAAGCACAGGCTCGCAGCCGGGAACTCGGAGTGGCCAACGTCTATTCAATCAACGGGCGGCTGTACTACGAACTCCCAAACGGTGAATTATCGTTAGTGGCGCCCGAGTCGAAAGCCATACCGAAGAGGCCGCCTGTGCGCGACCGCTAATCGTGGGGTGGCACCGGTTACAGAATTGCGGCGGCCTTCACCTGAATGCCCTTGAGCGTCATCTTCAGCTCTT
>CAUZVF010001086.1:0-2822 GCA_963582955.1 Planctomycetota bacterium | reverse complement strand
ACATGCAGACGCTCACCTATGGCATGTCGCTTTGGATTCCCTACTTCGGCACTGGGATCAACGCCTCGGATCCTTATACCTTCCGAAGTCAAATGGCCCCTGCCAACAGCACTATTTGGGACGTTCGCCGCCGCGACTCGGACTACGAATTCTGTCGGCGCATGGTCGCCCAACGCCGGCAAGTCGCCGACTACTACTACGGCGACTTCTATCCGCTGACGACGTACCGCACCGAGAACGATGTCTGGATGGCGTGGCAGTTCGACAAACCCGAGTCAGGCGAGGGAATGGTGCAAGCCTTTCGACGGCCCAAGAGTCCGGCGATCTCCATGCAATTCAAGCTTCGCGGCTTGGATCCTAAAGCCCGCTACGCCGTCAAAAACCTCGACCTGCAAAACTCGACCGAGATTACGGGCGCTGAGCTACTCACGGACGGACTGTTGATATCACTGCCGCAGCAACGGTCCGCGGCAGTCATCGTCTACAAGCGACTTGAGTGACGCGCCTTCGCTTTTCCGGGTGCTCCATACGCATCCACACCCGCGCGGATCTCGCTATACTGTCTTGCAGTCTTGATGTGAGCCGCCTACTGATCGTCGGAGCATCCCATGACAATCGATCGCCGTTACTTTCTGCCGACTGTCATCTGTATCGGTGCAAGGGCGCTAAGAGATGTCGTGCAGCTCGCATGACATGCCGCCAGGTTTTCTCATCAACTCGTCCACTAGGCCGAGGTTCTTCGGACGTTCCAAGAAAGGACCGTTTTCGCGTGCGCTCCTGTGTAACGAGATGAGGCCCCGAGTTTAATTATAGGTCGACCCACATCGGGCACGTGCGTCTGCGCGAAGTGAATTGGTTGCCGGCCGCCGAATCTTGGCGTTCTGGAGCTCTTAACCAAAGTGTGAACTCAACGACACCGTGGCGTCGGATGCGACGTGGATCCAGATGTGAACGTGAGGGTATCCGCGGAAGTACCAGACGAGCGATGGGCCTTCAAGGCGCCAGTTGTCCCATTGGCGATCGTCACCGAGATCATGTTGTTGATAGAAGGCTAACTTGCATGACTTCAGCCCGCCTTGGGCAGCCAGGCAGAGCTTTACCTGCTCGCGATACGCATCGCAATATGGCTTGAGCAGATCGGCGATCAAATCGTGCACTTCTGCCTGTTGATCGCTTGTCATATCAGCGATCGGCAAACCGGGACGCTCGCTCTCGGCTTGGAACCGAATGTCGTGTTCGCGAGGACGATCGTATCGTGGCGTCTTGAGCGTCACGGTGGTCCGATCGATCTTGCCATCAAATTCGTAGTAGGGCATTGGTCCTTTTCTCAATGCTCTGTCTCGCTGCGTTTTGTCCAATCCCCGAAAGATCTCATTTGCTTTGACGGTCTGGTACCAAAAAATGTTGCCGGGATGGCCAACTCGCTCGTAGAAGCCCGATGGCTGATGGCCGTGCGCGATTGGGCCACCAAAGGCAACGTTCGAACGCTCGTCGACGGTGGCTCGTGTGGTCAGATGAAATCCAGTAATCACACACTGCAATCGATCGTCGTCCGGCTGGCCGAAGATTGCGAGCGCCTGATGGTCACCCCAGGGTTTTTTCACGTCGTCTTCGGCTTGTTTGATGATCTTGTCGACCCACCCTGCGGCAAAGACTGTGTGCAGGACATCACGGACCAGCATCCGTTGTTTGTCAGTATAGAAGTCGCCGCCCAGCTTATGGGGCGTGATCAACCACGTGTTGGAGATATGCTGACGAAGCACCACACCACTCGGATCGCGCGTGACCGACTGACCAAAGACGACCCGTGCTCTCTCGTCCCACCCGAAACAGACTTCACGACGTTGCGTATCGCTCAATGATTTGTAAAGCGCCGTGATCGCGTCGTCGGCGCCGCTGGGGGTCGGTGTAGCAGCCGCCTCTGCCGTGCTCGATCCGTTTACCGCGTAGCCGGCTGCGACAGCCGAAGCTGTGCTGGCAATAAACTGCCGACGATCGATGTTGACCAATTCGAACGATTCCATCGCTGTGCTCTCCAGTGGGCTGTCTGACAACACCAGTGTTTTCGCGTGCGGAAAGGTGATTGTCAAACTACTTCCGGTATCTTCGGTGAGCTGCGTTGGGCCAGCTTGTAAGGAACAGATCAACATGTCCGCGCTTCGTTTGTGAGAGGGATCCGTTGCTAGGATGTCGGATGTTGGCACAGCGAATATGTGTCGGAATCTCGTGGCGCGTGAGACGTTCCAAGAATCGACCGTTTTCGCTTACGCGCCACTAGGATCAGGTGAATCCGAGTTCGTTCGGCAGTGAAGCTGATCCGAAGCAGGCCTCACGCGAATTGGGTTGGATTCCATTGGCTAAGCTCGTCGTTTGCGGGATGGTAAAGTTCAGACGATGGTTTTTTGATGCAGTTCGAGTGGACGCTGTAGGCCTACGCAGCAATGATCTACGTAACGCCCCCGCGATTGCACGGCGAGCTTTCTGCAACGTCGGAACAAGGAGTGTGACCGTGTTCAAGAAGAAGTCCATTCTGACTCTTGCGATCTTGCCGGTCCTGTTCGGCCCGCAGCCATGCAGGGCCGAGGATCACGTGTTCGCGAAGCGCCCGCAGCCGTGGCAGCGGCGGGACAAGCCAATTCTCTCTGCGTTAACTACCAAACAAATCTGGTCGCGCGTCACCCTCTACAGCCCACATGTTGAGGTGGTGACAGTTTCACGGACAGGTGAGTTGCTTATTTTGGGTTCCAGAAAGGAGCCTAAGAATGGCGAAGAAGAAACGGTATGTATCAGAGAAACGCGTCCGCCGTCAGTACACCGAGGAG
>CAUZVF010001085.1:0-2823 GCA_963582955.1 Planctomycetota bacterium | reverse complement strand
TGGCTCGCGACGACAATTCTTCCATAAGATTCTTGACGGCGCGTTGACTCAAACAAGGACCCTATCAATGACACGGACTCAGTTTACGTCTTCACTATTCTTGCTAGCAATTGTTGTCGCTAATCCGGCGAACGGCAATGAACACCAACAATCAAAGACTCAATCCGTGACGATTGTCACGCTCGGCGACTCGATTACGAAAGGAGTTCGTTCCGGCGTCAAGGCAAACGAGACCTTCGCCGCTCGCTTGCAAGCAGGCCTCAAGTTGAAAGGCATCACCGCAAACGTCGTCAACGTGGGGATTGGTGGCGAGCGTACCGATCAGGCGCTGAAGCGGCTTGCAAAAGGAGTTGTCTCGCATGGGCCACGTTTTGTCACGGTGATGTACGGAACCAACGACAGCTATATCGACCGCGGCAAGAAAACCAGCCGGATTACGTCGGACGAATACCGAAGCAATTTGCTCGCGATTGTCGGCGCATTGAGGAAGCACGGGATCACGACGATCTTGATGACAGAACCGCGATGGGCGGCCGATGCCAAACCGAACGGACTCGGCGAGCATCCAAATGTTCGGCTGGAAGCGTATGTGAAAGCGTGCCGCGAGGTCGCCAAACGGTCTCGTGTTCCGTTGGTCGACCATTTCGCTCATTGGACCGCCGCCGAGAAAAAAGGGCAGACGCTGCGGTCATGGACCACCGATGGTTGTCATCCAAATCCGCTCGGGCATCGCGAGATTGCCAACGTCATGCTGCCAGTCGTGCTGCGGGCACTCGAAGTCTCAACCAAAGTCACACGGATCGTCTGTTTCGGTGACAGTGTGACGGGACTTTATTACCACACCGGAGGCCGGCGGACTTATACCGACATGTTGGGGATCGCAATGGAGCGCGCGAATTCCGATTCGAAATTCCAGATGATCAACGCTGGAATCAGCGGACATACAACACGAAATGCGCTGGAACGAATCGATCGCGACGTGTTGGCGCATCGCCCATCATTGGTGACGGTAATGTTTGGATTGAACGACATGGTGCGTGTCCCGTTGGACGAGTACGCCGCAAATCTTGTCACAATCATCAAGAAGTGCCGTGCAATCAAAGCGGACGTTGTTCTCTGCACGCCCAACTCGGTTATCAGCACATCTGGTCGGCCCACCAAGAAACTGATCGAGTATTGCGATGTCGTTCGCCGCGTGGCCCGCGAACAACACGTCCGCCTGTGCGACTGTTATGCCGCGTACGAGGCTCTTAGGCAACGTGATCCACTGGCGTGGCGTTTGCTATTGAGTGATGAAATTCACCCAAACATGGATGGTCACAAATTGATTGCAACCGAGATTGCTCGGACGGTTACGGGAAAGAGTGTTTCGCTCGACGATATCGGACCGCCGTCACCGGCGATCGCGAAGACTTTGGCACTGTTGAAGGAGGGAAAACCGGTCAAGATTCTCGCCATGCCGCCGTTTGACAAGCTAATCGGCCCCGTCCTAAAGCGGCTTGATGGTCAGTCGGAGTTGAATGTGATTTCTTGGCCGACGGCCGGACTGACTTTGCCGCAATTAGAACAGGATGCGAAGCGCCGCGTCCGTGCGATGAAGCCCGATTTAGTCATCATTGCCGTTCCTCGGACGGCCACCGCCAAAACCCATGAACAATTCATCCGATCCTATTCCTGGGTCATGAATTGGTCATTGAGCTTTGGTCGGCAACAATGGGATTGCATTGTCGTACATCCGTCAGTCGCCAAGATCAAAGGCGGTGAACGCGGACACGATCAGTTGCTCCGGCAACTCGTCAAAGCTCAAGACCTCAGCCTGATCGATCGTCACGAAAACGATTCGCCGGGGGCGGGGGAAATCCTTGCCAAATGGTTGCGCACACAGCGCGCGGATGAATAGAGTTTTCGGTTTGAGAGAAGCCGCATTGTCCTCCTATCACCTAACGGCTGCGGTTAATCTCTGCGCACACGGCACAGTGCTGGCAGTGGTGTCTCAATTGCAATAGCATGCAAGTCACGCAACAGAGAAGTTTTCGTGTTGTTTGGCCAACCATATTCTACTTCCTCCGAAAAGTGCTCGTGACGATTTTCGTACAGTGCCAGAAATGTACGGCGGAATTCCGTTTCAAAGATGAAGCAGCCGATCGGGTGTTGGCTTGTCCTTACTGTAGCGAGGCAATTCAAGTTCCTTCCGAGCCGAATTTTGACGGATCGGGGATGGAACAAGAATTTGAATTCTTCGATCAGATCGACCAGTCCGCGTCTCCAGCCAATCAGCCACCGAAAGTCCTCGACAACAACGCAGACAAGCCGATTCCCGCGGAAGATGAGAAAAAGGACCTGCGTTGGGCCGTCTTTACCGGTTGCGTTATTTTAGCGCTCGTCGTGATCTCGTTTGTCCTTCTGGATGTTTTCAAGAATGGATCCAACGCCCGGCCGAAAGACGATTTGGCAAGACAAGAGTCGGAATCGATAGATTCCAGTACTAATGAAAAGAGCGAGGTTCAGAATGCCGTTGCTGAACCAAGAGAGCCGGAAATTCCGGGCGCGGTTTCACTCGCGCCCAAATGGATGTTAACGGACGAACCATTCAACGTCGGTGCATTTTTTCGGCCGCCTGCAACGGGGAAGAATGCCGAGCCGCTGTATCTTGACGCATTCTTCGAGGTTTCGGCCGCGGTCAGCAATTGCTTTCCTGAAGAAGAACGCGACAAACGCACCGTCGCCGTTCGAAAGCGAGCACGAAACTTCATTGACTTGTACAACCAATGGAAACAGAAACCGAATTCGATCGATGCCACGACGATCGATCGCTGTTTGCGG
>CAUZVF010001084.1:0-2823 GCA_963582955.1 Planctomycetota bacterium | reverse complement strand
GTTTGCCACAACCCGAAGTCTTGCGACTCCGGCTACAACAGAGTTTTGAAACGACCTCTCGACACGGTTTCAAGACCAGTCGACGTTGCGTTTTGACTGAGCAGCGTCTCCAATTTGTTGAACGCTGTCCAAACAGTTTCCTGAGATTGCATCCATGAATTCGGCAGACACAAGTGTTAGAACGACGCTTCGTATTCCAGGCAACTGGTCGGACCCGGGCGAACTCATCGAGCGCATGCCGGACGGGTTTCGTTTGACTCCGGAAGCGTTGGTCCTGCCAGACGATACCGAATTCGACTTCACTCCCATGGCGCCAGACGACCAATTCCGGGAGATTTTTGAGTCCGCATGCAGGCGGCCGGCGACCGACGACGAGATGGAAATCATCGATGGCTATACTGTGAACATTGGATTGAGCGGACCCGGCGGATCGATGCAAGCGGCCCGGGCGATGATGCAAGCCGGAGCCGCAGTCGTGCGAGCGGGCGGGGCTGGTGTATTTATTGACAACAGCGCCCTGGCGCACGGCGGCGGCAATTGGATCGAGATGGCCGAAGACGGCGGACCAGACGCCGTCAGCTTTGCCTTTGCCAGCATTATCCACGGCAAGACCGAGGTGTGGACGATGGGCATGCACGTGATGGGCCTGCCGGAGGTGGTGATGCGATGCGAAGACCTCGACGAGGATGCCGAGACAATCGTCGATGTCATTCGTTACTTGTGCCTTGGAGACAAACCAATCGCTGACGGACATCTGCTGGCTGATGAAGCTGGTCCGCGCTTCAAAGTCGTGGCGACGGACAGTGACGGCTTAGACATTGGAAGTCCGATGCATAATCCGTTCGGGCGTTTGAAACTGATCAGCATCAAGGACATCGGCGAGAGTAATTGACCCACGTCATCGACCGGGACAAACATGGTCGCCAATCTCCCAGCGTGATGAAGCCGCAACCAAAGTCGCCTTTCGCTCCGCGAAAGTAGCGCTACTTTCGCGGAGCGAAAGGCGACACAAAGATGCACGCATCATTCAATGAATGGATCTAATTCTTTCACGTGCTTTCCTGTAGCGACGCGTGCAGCGCTTCGGCCAGAGTGTCGATGTCGTGACGGGAATTGTAGAGATGGCATGACACGCGGACGAATCGGACGCCTTGCCAATGCACGATCGGCACTTCGATCTGATACCGGTTCCAGAGTTCGTCCTGCAACGGGTCACGATGTCCTTGCTTGGGAGGCTCGTTTTCGCCCAATGGCAACGGCAGGCTGATCATTGATGCGTACCATTCGGGACTATCGGGAATGACTGCGTCGAGGCCGCTAACTTCCTGAATCCGACGTCGCGCGTATTGAGCAAGCTCGTGCGTTGAGTTCCGAAACTCGGCGATTCCGTGAGATCGCAAGAATTCGATTGCCGCGGGAATTGATAGGTAGGCGCTCGGATCTCGGGTTCCGACCCAACTGAATTCGTCCTTCCACGACGGCGGCCCGCCAGAGATGTTGCCGCCCCAGCTTGTGATCACGGGTTGCAGGTGTTGCTGAAGTGCTCGCCGCACAAACAGGAATCCGCTGCCGAACGGGGCACTCAGCCACTTGTGGCAACTAGCCGCGTAATAGTCGCAGCCAATCTGTTCGAGGTTGATCGGCAGCATCGCAACCGCGTGCGGGCCATCGATGCAAATGGGAATCCCGAGTTTTTTTGCCCGGCGAGCAATCTCGGCAACCGGTAGGATCACGGCCGTTGGGGACGTTACGTGGCTGATCACAATCAGCCGAGTTCGCGAAGTTACCGATTCCATGAATGTATCTGCAATCTCGTCATGAGATGTCATTGGATTCGGCAGCTTGCGGACCACCAGCTTCGCCTTCGTCTGGCGACATAAGCGGCGCCAAATCCGCAGGACGGCACCGTATTCGTGGTCGGTCGTCAAAACTTCATCACCAGCGCGCAGTTCAATGTTGGCGGCAACGATGTTCATGGCTGTCGTGGAGTTTTCGACGAAGATCAAGTCCTTTGGTTTCGCTCCAACGAATTCACCGAGATGTTCATAGGCGACGTTGAGGGCGTCTTCCATCTGTCGCAGGAAAAAGTGCATCGGTTGGCGTTCGAGCTGTTCGATCCAACGATGACGTGCTTCCTGGACGACATGCGGTGACGGTCCGAATGATCCGTGATTCAAATACGTCACGTCGTCGGGTATCAGCCATTCATTCCGCATCCGGTTGGCGTCCTCGTTATGCAGGCTCGGCTTCGACAATGGCATCCCTCGCGAGTGGCAATTCTGGCTCGATGACGCACATCGACTTCCATCGGCCTCCTTGGAATCGGATCAAAAAGCCGACGCCCAACACGACGATGTAGGTCGTACAGGCTGACCAACCGACGATCAGGCTGCCGCTGTCCCAATACCATGCCAGGAATGTCGGCAGCACCATCAACAACCATCCCGTCACAAAGGCGAATACCAGCGAGAATCGCGTGTCGCCGGCACCTCGAATGGCCGAGCCGAATACGATGACCATCGCATCAAAGAACGAATACAGCGCCACAAATCTGAGCAACATGATTACATGCCGCCGGATATCATCAAAGCCATCGATTTCCGCAAAAGCCGCGTACGGCCGCAGGATCAGATCGGGCAGGAATAAATAGACAGCGACAAACGCCAACATGTAGATTCCCGAAAGGACAAACGCAATCCAGGTCGTTCGCACGGCGAGCGAGGGGTTTTTCTCACCGATTCGCTTGCCAACCAACGTCGACACGGCCGTCCCGACTCCCAGTATGGGGACGAAGGCCAGTGTGTTCAGATTGAATGCAAGATT
>CAUZVF010001083.1:0-2825 GCA_963582955.1 Planctomycetota bacterium | reverse complement strand
TCCAAAGTCACCTTTCGCTGCGAAAGTAGCGCCACTTTCGGGAAGCGAAAGACGACAAAAAGATGCGCGCTGACGAGGGAGTTTTGTGCTCGCTGTTCACTGTTTTGTGCGTCAAGTGCGCGATTGACGTCCGCAAGGCTCGACAAGCGAAAGAAGAACTTGCGGAGGCACATCTGGGCAGCGCAGGGGTTGACGCTATTCCCGCGGCAGCGCGTTTAGAAATTGACAACCGGTTCCTTGCCATACTTTGTCGAAAGTGCCTGTAACGTTCGTAGGTTGATGTCATAGTTCAGGAAACGGACACTGCCGTCAGCGAACACGAAATGGGTGCCACCGCCCTTATGCCAACTCCAAAACCGTTCGACGATGCCGGTTGTCCAAGCAGCGTGCTCTCCGGGACTGAGTCCAAATTCGCTGCTGATGTAGTGTTCGCATTCCGTACCGCCACAAATCAGCCAACCCCAAACGCGGTCTTTGGGAATCGCGCGTTCGCCGAGCATCAATGTGGTGGCCTGGCCGTCCTTGATGTGGGCAAATCTGGTACTGCTACGTGCAAAAAAAAGGCCGTTTCCTTTCGTTGTCCCACTGCAGCCGTTGTGAGTGTCGCCGCTGACTCCCAGATAGTTGCCGGGAAACAGATCGCCACACGGATACGCGTCCGGCGTTCCATGTTTTAGAATCTGGTTTGAGTTAATATCACTGGGGCAAATCAAGATCTCGTGCGGAAATGACGCGGGGTCGGCTTTCGGCGGAGTTGCCGTCTGAAGAGCGCGGATTTCCAGGCAGCAGTCAGGGTTGTCGAAATCCACCGAGTCGTACACATTCTTGTGATCGAGAAACGGCATCAGGAACATGGCGTATCCCCACGAGCCCGCGCCGGCCGGCCGGCTACTGCCCATTGGGAAAACGTCGTGGGCATCGTGATAACTGTGCAACGCCAAGCCAAGCTGTTTGAGATTGTTCTTGCATTGCACTTTTCGCGCCGACTCGCGTGCCGACTGGACCGCCGGCAAAAACGTTGACACCAAAATTGCGATGATGAAAACGACAACCAATAATTCAATAAGAGTAAACCCGCGTGCCCGCGATCGACGGTTGGCCGTATTGAAAAATCTTTCTAACGATTGCCGCCGATAAGCGGTTTCGGCGTGCAGATTCATCGGGAAGTGGCTGTGCAAAGCCGGTTGCATTTTACACCTCAATCGTGTTATGGCGCAACCGATCGTTGATTGTTCTGATCGCCGACATCGGAGATCTCGACGTCGAAAGTCTTATCAATCGCCCAGAACAAACACGTTTCGTGTGCGCGGGTGGCAAGGGTCGTTAGCCGTCCAGTTTGAAGTCCTTTTCAAAGACATCTTCGTCAGGGACTGTTACATCGTACTCCCATTTCGTCTTCGGCCCTTGATTGTCCGGCCCAGCCTTTATTTTCATCAGTTCATCCTTCGATGGCAAGATGGTTATCACAACTTGGTGCGCGCCGGCGGTCGGACCGTTTTCGCTTGTGAACGCATACGCGCCGTCCTTGATCGCTCCGTTTGCCGCGGGACCGTCGTGGCCGTCCGCCGGGAGGAACCGGATACTGCCCTCTTTGACGGGGACTCCGGCTCGTTTGACGGTGCCACGGACTTCCGATCGCTTCAATTCGGTACTCGAAGAACCGCATCCCAGAATCAATGCGAGCACCACTGCATACTGGCACTGGCACCGGCATCGCATCATTGAAAGAATCCGTGAGGCTTCGCGTTCGGCATTTTGCATCTTTTCCATTCCGTTGAATCGGGGTCTTTTGTTGTGGCGACACAAACTCACGGGTGCATCGGCCACACGATCGGAGCGATGATCACCGTAAACACCATGACAATCAAGCTCAAAGGCCCGCCGAGACGCAAATAGTCATTATAACGATAACCGCCCGGCCCATAGACCATTAAATTTGTCTGGTAACCGATCGGTGTCGCGAAACTGGCGGCCGCGGCAATCATGACCGCGACCACGAACGGCATGTGATCGACGTGCAGATTCTCGGCAACCGCCAAGGCGATGGGGAAAATCAAGAATGCCGCCGCTTTGGCCGTAATAACGTTTGTCGACAACATCGTGATCAGATACACCATCGCCAACACCAGCCACGGATTGGTGCCAAACAGGCCAATCAAGCCGTCCGCCACAACACGTGCCGCGCCCGAGATTTCCAACGCCTTGCCGATTCCCATCCCGGCTCCCATGACCAACAAAACACTCCAGTCGATCGATTGCCGAGCCTCGGATCCACGGCAGCAACGCGTCAGCAGCATCAGCGACGCGGCGATAAGCGCCGCCTGTAGCATTTCCAGCAAGCCGAACGCCACGACAATGACCATCGCCGCCAAGACGACGCGGGCCAGCCACGCGCGTTCGTGACGAGGAGTCGCGGAATCCTCGACTTCGCTCACCAAGAAGAAATCGCGTGAATTGCGCTGAATCTCGACAAACGACGGATGAGCTTCCAGCAACAGTGTGTCACCGGGACACAGTTGTATGTCGCCGATTTTCATTTGCACGCGCTGTCCATTTCGAGCCACGGCGATCACCGCCGCGTTGTAGTGGCTGCGGAACCGGGCTTCACGAATGGTCATGTTCAGGTACGGACAACTATTCGAAACGACCGCCTCGATTAAGCGTCGCTCGGTATCTTTCTCGGCGAGTTGAAAAACCTGATCGGTCGCTGGAACAAGTCCGGGGATCTTCCGCAGATCGACCACCGATTCGACAATTCCCACGAAAACCAAACGGTCGTTGGCTTGCAACCGTTCGTTGGATGAAACGGCCGGCAGGACATGGCC
>CAUZVF010001082.1:0-2828 GCA_963582955.1 Planctomycetota bacterium | reverse complement strand
TCGACGAGTTTGATCCGCGAGCTGACCAAGTGGCGATTTCCGGTCGCCCAGAAATCGATCGCTGGATTCTGTCGAACCTGCAGGCGTTGATTGAAACGGCCAATCGCGAGTTTGCCGAATTCAATACGGCGGAAGTCTGCCGGGCGACGGCCAATTTCATTGACGATTTGTCGAACTGGTACATCCGCCGCAATCGACGCCGATTCTGGCGATCCAAGGATGCGTCGGACACCGACAAACTGGCCGCCTATCAAACTCTTTATGAAGTGCTGGTCACCGTGTCGAAACTTTTGGCTCCGTGTATCCCGTTTCTCAGTGAGCGAATCTATCAGAATTTGGTCACGTCGTGGGATGATTCGGCACCACCGAGCGTTCATCTGTGCGATTATCCGCAGCCGGATGAATCACTGCTGGACCCGGCACTGAATCACCGCCAATCGACGGCTCAGTTGGTCGTCAAGCTGGGACACAAACTGCGTGAAGAAGCCAACCTGCGAGTTCGCCAACCGCTGCCGGAACTCCGGTATGCGTGTGAGTCGGAAACGGACGCGGCCGACATCGAAGCACTCACCGAAGTCATCGCCGACGAATTAAATGTCAAGCAACTAACCCGTGCCGACAACCTCGACGATTTGGTCAGCTACAACTACAAGCCCAACCTCAAGACTCTCGGCCCAAAGTACGGAAAGCTGCTTGGAGTCCTACGGCAAAAACTGCCGGAACTCGGCGATGAGATATTGAACCCGTTGCGACGCGGCGAATCATTGACTCTCGAAATCGACGGCAACGAAATCACGCTCGAACCAAATGACGTGATGGTCAGCACGGAACAATCCAGCGACTGGGCCTGCGGTGACAGCGAAGGCATCCAGATCGCCATCTCGACGGCATTGACTCCGGAGTTGATCCGAGAAGGTATGAACCGCGACTTCGTCCGGCACGTGCAACAACTTCGCAAAGAAGCCGGCCTGGAAATCGGCGACCGAATCAGGATCTTTTATCACTGCGACGATGAAGAGGTTGCGGCGGCGATCGCCGAATGGGACGAATATATCCGAGCCGAAACTCTGGCTGATTCGATCGATCGCCGAGACGCGCCGAAAGATGATGCCAAAGTTGTTACGGTAGGCTCATCGAAAGTAATCATCTGGATCGAGAAGGTATAGTCCGCATGTCCCACCAACATTGTAGGGTGCTGTCAAGCCGGCCCGGCAAATGCTGGTGCGTCCGCGCGGGCCGAGTAAACCGGTGCGATGACAGGTTGTCGAATCACTGTGGCCGGCGCAGACGCACCGAAATTCCAATTGCCCGCTTGATGCACCCTACGTTACTGTCTCGATCGAAAAGGTATAGAGTCGTGCTTCCGTCGAATGGACCATCGCGATGATCTCCGACACACATCCCGAAGCCGAGCGAGTTCAGTTGGAACTTATTCGCAAGTCAACTCCTGCCAAGCGGCTGCATCGGATGCGATCACTCTCGGCAACTGTTATCGAGTTGTCCCGCCGCGCCATCGAACGCGCGAATCCCGACTGCTCGAAAGACGAGTTGGATGTTATTTTCGTCCGTGCCAGTTACGGTGCGGAATTGGCCGATCAGTATGAAAATTTCTTGCGGGAACGCCGCACATGATTGAACGCGATATCTGGTTAGCGCTCGCTCCGGTCGTGAAATCATTCGTACGTTTGGAAATTCCGTACTACATCGGTGGTTCAGTAGCGAGTTCGATCTACGGTATTGGACGTTCAACACTTGGTGCCGATGTCGTTGCCGACCTAAAGGATGATCAAATTGACGCATTCATGGGCGATCTCGGAAACGACTACTACGCAAGTCAATCCATGATCAAAGCAGCCGTGGCTGACAAAGCGAGTTTCAATGTGATTCATCACGAGACGACAATCAAAATCGACGTTTTTGCTGTCAAATCACGTGACTATGACCTCATTGCACTGACGCGAATTCGAGAAGATGTCGTCAAAGTCGAAGAGGGATTGTTCGACATTGTCCTCGCCGCGCCCGAGGACGTTGTGCTTAACAAAATAGAATGGTACGAAAAAGGCGATCGAGTTGCGGAAAGACAGTGGAAAGACGTGATCGGTGTCCTCGAAATCCAAAAAGGGAAACTCGATATCGGGTATCTCAAGCAATGGGCCGAGACGCTGAAACTTGACGAACTCCTACAGCAAGCCTTCGACGCAGCGGGCATTTCAACGACGTGATCTCGCCGCCCTATTCGAGAACTTCAACCGAAGAACTCTTATGGCTCTCAGCGACAACCGACGACAGCGAATTGGGATGCTTTGTGCCATGTACGTGGCACAGGGGATTCCGTGGGGGTTCATGGTCACGTCGGTTGCCAGCTACTTGGCTCAACATGGCGTGAGCCTTTCTGACATCGGCAATTTAACGGCGGTTGTGCTGTTTCCATGGACGTTCAAGTTGGTGTGGGCTCCTATCATGGATTCAATCACGATCCGCTCGATGGGACGTCGGCGACCGTGGATTATTGCCGCCGAACTAATGATGGCGGTGTCACTGCTTTTGCTCATGACGGTGGAGGAACCCGCAACTAATTTGGTGGCGCTGACAGTAATGTTTTTTACACACAACGTCTTTGCATCTTTGCAGGACGTTTGCACGGACGCCCTAGCAGTTGATGTCTTGTCTCCGGAAGAGCAAGGGCAAGTCAACGGTCTGATGTGGGGTTCAAAACTCGTGGGAAAGGGGGCGGGCGGAGCCTTGCTGGCAGTGGTTATCAGCGTCTGGGGATTTCAGGCTTCGATTATTGTTCAATTCGTAATCTTACTCGGCATCATGATATTCCC
>CAUZVF010001081.1:0-2829 GCA_963582955.1 Planctomycetota bacterium | reverse complement strand
GATCACCCGACAGCTCATTGGCCAGTGCAAATCGAAACGACCCGCTCCAATTCGAACTCGATCCGGCCACCATTCGCTCGACACGCTGTTGACCGTTCACATAAACCCGCGTCCGTCCCGATCGATCGCGCGTGTAGACCAGGTGCGTCAATCGCGTCGTCAAGCTGTTTGCCGGTGAACTGAGCGACGGCATGCCGTTGTTGCTGGTCCTGTTCGTCCGGAATCGGAAGTCGAATCGATTGCCTTCCTGCCCCACCGTAAAGTTCCGTTCGTTGGCGTTCTTGGACAGCGTGACGATGCGTGCCGGGCCAATCAAATTCGTCTTCGCCGGACGCACCCACGCTTCGATCGTGATTTCTCCCGTCCGGCGAATTGCATTGATGATCTTGAGTGCCGGCTTGTCGGAGCGAATCAGAGTCGTCCCGCGCACTTCCAAAGTACCGTTGGACCGGCGGACGGATTTCGCATTCGTGATCCGCAAATCGACCGGCGTGCCGACGCCCGACCGGTCCTTTACGAACGGTCCATTGGAAGAACGAAAATCATACAGCGCCAGCAAACCGCTGCGCGTCCGCGACGACGACGCCCGGCCGTTCTCGGATTCAAGCGCGGCTTCAACGGCGACCGTCGGTGACAATTGCGCGCAAAAGATCAGCGAGGCACACACGAAGGAACCCGCGACAATCGCCACGCCAACCGAGCTGTATCCAAATCGCATGCAAGTCCTCTCATTCGCACACCGGAGTACCCGATTCCAATCTTGAACCCTTCTAACTGGAGTTTTGCAAAATCTCAGGCGGCCTTGCAGTAATAGGTGTTTTTGTGGTTAATTCCCACGGTTTTGGATGGCGCACAACGACCATGGAGGGTCAGACGATGCCAGGGATCGTGGAATTTCCGCAGTTGGTCCAACGAGCGGTCGAAGGATTCGGCGACTTCTTCTACGGCGAACCTCAACGGCGGCACTTCGCCAAGTATCTCACGGGGCTGTTCATTTTTAATCGCAAGACCGTCTCGGGAATCAACCGTGAGTTCGCCCACACCACGGATCAGTCGTGTTTGAATCGATTCCTCACCGAAGTGGACTGGGACGTCGAGGCTCTCAACGAACGTCGGCTCGATTTCTTTCAGCAAGATCCCACCACGCGTTACAGCGACCAAGGTGTGATTGCCATCGATAACGTGCTCATCGACCACGATGGCCAGTGCATCGAGGACGTGGGCTGGTTCTGGGATCACGCCGAGCAGCGCAGCAAGATCGCCCACGACTACCTGTTCGCCAACTACGTCTGCCCCGGCGGCAAGCACTATCCGCTTGAATTTCGACGATTCAAGAAGCGCGATCAGTGCGAGGAAACGGGCGAAGCATTCGAGAATCATACGGAACACTGCATACAACTGATCGACTGGGTTTGCGAACGCGACGTTCCCGGCGTTTTCACCTGGGACAGTTACTTCTCCAACGCCGAGATCATGAATCACACGCATGCGAAACGGGATCGCTTCGACCGGCCTCGCGGCTACGTCGGCGATCTGAAGACGAATCGCAAAGTCGAATGGAAAGGGATAATTCAACGGGTCGACAAATTGGCCGCCGAGATTGATCCCGGCGACAAGAAGGAGCTTCGCCGCGGAGACAAGCGACAATGGTACTTCACGTTCACATGTCACATTCCCAAAGTGGACCACAAGGTGCGGATCGTAATCATCTGGGACAGGCGTCGAGACACTGCGCCGAAGAAAGTGCTGGTGAGCAACCGAGTGCGGTGGGAAGTAGTGCGGATTCTGAAAGTCTATCGGTATCGCTGGACGGGAACGGAGACATTTCATCGGGACGGTGAGCAGGAACTGGGCATGGGAGATTGTCAGCTGCGCAACGGGGATGGCCAGACCAGGCACATGTACCTCGTAATGCTGGCGTACAGTTTGCTCATGAGCCAACTCCAGCAGGGCCGTGCGCAGGAATGGGCTCTTTGTAAGCTGACGACCATCGGCGAAGCCTGTCGAGCCATGCTGCGAGAAAGTCTGCGTAACACGATCCGCTGGGCCGTCGAACAGGCTACCACGAAATCGAGGGACTATGATCATATTATCGCTCAACTGGCGATTGACTGATTTTGCAAAACTCCAGTTATAAGTCAAAGTAATCTTGTAACATTTCACGTAACGGCTTCGTGGTCCCCGTTGTCCAACCAACATGAGAGTTCCGATGCTGCCCGAAAAGCAAACCAAGACAAACATCGCTGCCGCGGTCGAATCCATGTTTGATGCCGTGACAAATGTGAAAGTCTTGGAAACGAAGGTCATCGTTCCCGATGTGAAGTGTTCCGTGGCGGAGGTGCAAGAGATTATCGAGAGAGGTGGAGATTTGACTGCCTATAGAAACTCCACTGTCTGCCTGTTTGAGAACACGGGGGAGCAGTTGTACGAACAACGTCCCTTCCGACTCGAACCCCACGACAGAGTCGATCGGATGCTGTTCCGAAGTCTAATTCACTGGTTCAATCACTCGGCAGCCTCCGGTTTTCATCTCTGGTATGACGCTGTCTCCAACGAGGAATCGGACCTGTTCGGGTTTCTGACCTCGGACATGCGTGAGTGGCTTGGGCGGCATTCACGCTGGTCAAGGATGCGAGCATGGACGGTGGTCAACTCCAAAAAAGGCACGCTGATTTATCGTGCCGGCACCGTCTATGTAGGAGTGAAGTATCTACAGTTTCTTTCCGAGATGCAGGTGTTTGCCGAACTTCGTGCCGAGGCCGAGGTCACCATCAGCGGTTCGCCTGTGAAAGACTTCGGCAGGGCACCCTCAGGGACAGAACGGTTGTT
>CAUZVF010001080.1:0-2832 GCA_963582955.1 Planctomycetota bacterium | reverse complement strand
TTCCCGCATTTCCGCCGCGATGAAGAATGACCCGGTGATGCAAACCAAGTCGCCAGCTCGGGCCAGATGCTGAGCCAACTTCCACGCTGTTGCTGGGTCGGGCGCATCGTGAACCGGCTGGTCGGAATTCGCGGATAAAACCTGTCTCAGGTGACTCACCGTTTCAGCCCGCGGATTGTTCTGGTATTGCGTCAAGATAACCGTGTCGAAACGCGGCGTCAGCAACCTGAGCATTCCAGCGACGTCTTTGTCTTTGGTCGTTGCAAAGATCAGAATACGCCGCCCGGCAGTGAAGTGTGAATCGAGCGTGCTTAACAGCGCTTTGATTGATTCCCAATTATGCGCCGCATCAACAATCACCGTCGGATCCCGTCCGACAATTTCGATCCGAAGCGGCCAGCGGACGCTGTTGAGTCCTCGGTGGGCGGCTTGCGATGGAACGTGAAATCCGAGATCACCGAGGACGTCCGCGACAGTTACCGCCAGCGCCACATTATTGGCTTGGTGATTGCCAATGAGCGGTTGTGGGATGTGATTCCATTCTCGCCACGGAGTCACGACGTTGATCGTTGGTGCGTCACTTCGATTGGGCGAATCTTGTGAGGATTCGACATGAATGTGCGCGCCAATTTCGATCAGGGACGCATTCCGTTCGATTGACTGTTTTCGGATTTGATCGCTGGCTTCCGGATCGGTCACTCCGCTAACGACGGGGACGTTGTCTTTCAGGATTCCCGCTTTCTCGCGGGCGATTTCACGAATGCTGCTGCCCAGCACATTGATGTGATCGCGACTAATGCTGGTAATCACCGTGACAAGTGGATTGCACAGATTCGTCGAATCGAGACGTCCGCCCAGTCCGACTTCCAAAACGACGATGTCCGTATCACGCTGGGCAAAGAAGCTCCACGCCATCGCCGTCGCTATTTCGAAATAGGTTGGGTTCATCCGCCCGGGCATGCGGTCCAACTTCGTAATGACCGGCGCCAGATCATTCACCAGGCCGACGAGTGCTTCGCGTGACGGAGTCACGCCGTCAACTTTCATGCGCTCTTCGAACGCATCGATGTGCGGTGAGGTGAAAAGTCCCGTCCGGTATCCGGCCGCCGTCAGAATGTGCGAAATCATGACCGCTGTCGAGCCCTTGCCCTTTGTGCCCGCGATATGCACGCACGGAATCGACTCTTGCGGATTCCCAAGCGCTTGCAACAGAAGACGCATGCGGTCCAACTTGAAATCCCGGGCCGAAAACTCGGCGGCATGGATCCGTTCGTAATTGATCCGCCCAAACAGATACTCGATGGCTTGTTCGTATGTTTCCACGGCCGGCGACATGTCGCGTTCAATCCTCCATGACCAGATTTGAAGATATGCCCGACGCGGCAAACGCGGACACCAGTTCGTATGTCTTAACGCCGCGTGGTTCGAAATGTGCTAATCTCAATCGTGTGCGGAATGGTCACCTACTTCTGCTTTGCATTCAATACCTTGATGCGGATCTTCCGGAAATCAATTCGCATCGCGGGACCGCTATGGACCTGAAGAGCAATGATTCCGGTGCGTGAGATTTCTTTGTCCGGCTCACGGTAATCAACGGTTTTGAAGCCGTTGATCTTCATAATGAGTCTTTCACCTTCGGCGCGGATCACATATTCGTTCCAATCATCTTTCTTCAACACGTCGAAGAGTTTCTTGGGTGCTTGTGCCAAGATTTTTCGGCGACGATGTTCGTCATACAGGCAGCCCCAATACTTCTGGCCGAGGTCAGCTTGATAGCCTTTCACCGCGGAACTGCCGGGCAGCCGTTTGCTACGGAATTGAATGCCCGAGTTGCCGCTGCCGTTGTGCATGCGGAATTCCAATCGTAATTCGAAATCCGAGTACTTTTTGCGCGTGGCCAGAAACTCGTTCTTCTTGATGCCGGCCGAATCGCCGATGATCATGCCGTCTTTGACCGTCCAGAGATCGCGATTACCTTCCCAACCGTGAAGGTTTTTGCCGTTAAACAGCGCAACAAATCCCGGTTCGTCTTTTCTTGCTTTGTCACGATCGTCAGCCCGCGACGGCAACGATCGTGTCAATAAAACAAAGCACAAGAAGATCAAACCGGCGTGTCTTGTTGTTTTCAACGACGTCTTAAACACGATCGTTACTTTCATTCGAATAACCATTTTGAACCACGGCTCGAGCTTGCAAGATCAGTCTCGCACGACATCGACATGACTTCCGGAATCTACCGCGGGGCCGATTCTCATATTGCGGTATCGGACAACAGTGCTGTGATTCTGCAATCCCAAAAAGCCCTTCCGTTTCCGGAGCTTGAGGTTCGGAAACTGATCGGGAGCCGCGTTGACGATGACGACTCCGTTATGAATTGTCGTGATTTTGTGTCCGTTGCAATTGATCTCCAGAGTATTCCAATTCCCGGCGGGTTTGCTGACATGTTTTGTCGCGGGAGCGATCGCGTAGACGGAACCGCAATACTGAAAGTCCTTCAGTTTCGCGTATTTCGACGCGGCATCGTCGAGAATCTGAACTTCAAATCCGGCGTGAGGTTCGCTGTCTTTGTGCCGGTGATGATTGCCATCCGAAGGAACACGCACGTAGACACCGCTGTTGCCACCGGGGGAGACCTGATAATCGAACCGAAAATTGAAGTCCCCGAATTCGTCCAACGTGCGTAACCAGGGTCCGCCTTTTTGTCCCGTGCATTCCAAGTTCCCATCGACGACGCGCCAACAGATATCCGCGGGCTTGCCGGCTCCTTCCCATCCCGTCAAATCCCTGCCGTTGAACAGTGAAGTGTAGTTCAACTCGGTGACGACAATGTTT
>CAUZVF010001079.1:0-2832 GCA_963582955.1 Planctomycetota bacterium | reverse complement strand
CAAATCAACGCGTTTGGAATGACGATCACCGCGGCGAAGAGAACCGAAATCGTGCGATTGTGAAGTCGGCGACGGCAGATCATGCTTGTTCTTTCGGACTTGAATCGATGCAATGTTTTTGGACAACACCCGGCATGGCAACGGCCCACGACGAGCAGCCATTGTATCAAGTCGGCTTGCTGGCCGACAACGAATTCAGCTCCGGCATTCTGGCAGGTCCGGCAGTCTCAGAACTCCTGATCCCAGGCTCGATGGGTTAGTTCTCAACACGTTGCGATGTGTCCGCGCATCATTCTGGCCGTAATGATTCTGCCTGAACTTGTTAAGACATTTGACAGAATGACGAAGAACAGAATCGTGAGCCAAATTGAGGGACAAGCGCGCGTCAGCCTGGATCGATCCCACAAAACGTTGCAGCCGGGATTTCGAGGTCGAGCGAAGATCGATTGCGGCACGCGCACATGTGCGCAATGGTTGTCACGTTCGTTGGCGAATTTGTTTCGGTTTTCGATCTAATTAACGAATGTAGCCGCGTACCCAGCCGCGCGAAGCTTGCGGTGGGATCTGATCGGCGACGTCGGTTCCATCGGCCAACGTAAACGCAATCGCCAATGGGAATCGACCCTTGGGTGCTCCGCCGGTATAACGGCCTTCGCCCCAGAAGTCTCCGTGCGCGACTAAATCGAAGCGGACAACCTTTTCGTTCTTGATTTCCACGAAACCAAAGACCTGAGCCTCGTAGCCGCGTTTTCCGTTTTGTGTTTTCAAATGAACGATTCCACTCAGCCGGCCCTGTTTCAATTTCAAGTTGAGCTTGTGGATTTCGTTCTCTCGCCACATTGGCGGCTCGCCGCGCGTGTTGTCGACCAGGTGAAACCGTGCAATTCGTTTTTGCAAACTCTGTGGAATCTCGCCGCCGACCAACGCTTGATGTTCGCTCTTGGAAATCCACAGATTGTCGCGTGAAAGGGCGGTTTGAAAAATGCGCCGCCAGCGATCGGTCGAGGGTTCGTAACCGTCCAAGACTTTCGCTCTCACGCGGACGACGAGACCTCCGTCTGGTGGCGCGACGTTGTAGCGGGAATCGGTATTCTCGGCCGTGATCGCGGCGACGTTGGATCGTTGAGCTCCGCTCTGTTCGAACTCGGACAGTTTCTGCTTCATCAGCCGTCTGACTTTGGCCGGATCACGATTGTTGTTGTACAGCAACAACTTGCCGGCAGCCGTGGCGATATAGAATCCCTGAGTTGTCCCTTGAAAGTTTTTGCGCGGCCCTTGTCCGGCGATCTTGCGATAGAATTCACCCTCGGTGTCCTTCTGCCGCCGTTGATAGGCCTGATCGATTGCAACGGGGATGAAACGCGTCTTGAGCATTTCGACGATTTCCGGATCTGCGAATGTCGACGCACGGTCGAGCACTCCGTTGTTTCACGTACATCCCAACGGATGGCCATCCATCGCCCAAATAAAAATCGGCTTCTTTTCCGTTGCCGCGGTCTGTTGAGCATCCAGCAGCGCGATTTTCCACGGAATGGTCCGCCAAGGTTCATCGTCGGCCGGTTGAAGTTCACGGTGCAGTCGTCGAAATTCGGTTTCGCTGAACTCGGCAGCAGGCAATGCCAGAGGCAACAGCGATAACGCAACGGAGCACAATATTCCCAAAACCGTGGTACGTGAGATTGGCATCGTGAATTTCCTTGTTTGCGAGGCGTTGGATCGAATCCGAAAGTCATTCTACTGCAACCGTCAGGCTACGGAAACGTTGGGACTGTCCGATCAATCATGGTCGCATTGATCCCTGCCAGCTTGCCTGGCAAGAGCCAAAGTTTGACCGGGCAATCACGGTTTCTGTGGGAAATTTTCTAACGCCGTTATATCTCCCGCGAGATTTCGCCGACGTGAGATTGCTTGCTGCCGTGCTGGTCGGCGGAATGTTGTGGTCTCGAAAAACATCCAACTTGTTGAAAGGGAGAAATCCGCCATGCAGTCATGTTGTCGAATCATTCTGATGCTGGCACTGGGGATCGCTTTTCCGTGTGTGATTCACGCCCAAACGCTGCCTTTCAGCTACAAAGTCGAAACTTTTCGCGATCAGGACGGACAAGTCGCCGCCTTTGCACTCAAGCTGGAGCAGCCGTTTTTGGCCGAGGAATTCGAAAAAAGTAACTATTTGAGAGTAACATCTCTCGACGACAACTCGTACTTGATCTATCCCAAGGAAACGAAATTCCGTCAGAAACACGCCGAGTTTTACGGCCGCCTGCGAGGCAAGGGCAAAGCGAAGATCAGGCTGGCGTACGAGACTGTTTCCGAAAACCTTGACGGTTCGCGCAAGACGGTTGTTAGGAACGCCGACATCGAAGTCAAGATTCCTGACAAACCGGTCGGGATTGATGCCATCTACAAGCAGTGGGCCGGCAAACAAAACGAACATTTTGCGGAATTATTGAAATTCTATCCGGAAACATCGTTTTTCGAATATGTGCTGCTTCAATCGAGGGCACGGTACGGCATCCGGGCTCCGCAAGACTTTGCGAAGAACAGACGCCGACAGACCGATACGGAAACGGGGCTGTACCACACATTCAGCGGTGGATTGGCACTCCAATCGGCGTTGCAGTACCAAACGCTTGCAACGGGCCGGCCGGTTGGCGACCTGTCGACGCATATTAGTGAGCTGCAACCACCTCGGCTTCGGTCACTCGATTACCAACAGCTCTTGCAAAAGAAGCGGGATCAGAACATCACGCCGCAAGTTCATCCGGTGACAAAACTGATTCCGCAAGACCAGTACTTTTTGCATTTCAATTCGATGAAGACCGCCAACGAACT
>CAUZVF010001078.1:0-2832 GCA_963582955.1 Planctomycetota bacterium | reverse complement strand
GACAGCGTCTCGTTTGAATTCATCCGAAAACGTGCGTCGTTTCCGTTGACTCTGATTCTCCATCGTGTCCTCCTGATAGGATTGTTAAACAATCCAAAGGAGTCCGCCAGTATTGGGCTACCACAGGTCTACCATCCTGACGCCAAGTTGTTCGCGCTCGGAACGAACCTGATCGGCATCCTCGTAACAGGACGTGACGCAAAAGGTCCGCCGATTACGGTCGAAAAGGTTGAAGTGCGCGTGAACTACCGCTCTTAAGTTATACTGTTTGAGTTAACTTCGTTGCGAACTATCTGAAGACGAAGGAGAAAGTCACGCGTACCATCAGTTGAAACGAGCACCCAAGAACTCCAGATAGTTTGTCAATTACCTCCAAACTCCTAGCATTACCAACGGTCGTAACTCGCGAAAATGAAGACTCGCCCTTTGTTAATTCCCCGCCTGACCGCGACAGTGTTTTGCATTGCGGTGGTGGTACTCGGCGGTCCTGCCATCCTCGTCGGTGAAGAACCGGTATCATTCGATGCGCTAGGCACGGAGTTCGAACGTGACGTTCGACTACTGATCAAACGCTTCTGTCTGAAATGCCATTCGACGAAACAGAAAAAGGGCGAACTTGATCTCGAGCGGTTTGCAAAGCTCGAAAATGTGCGGCTCGATCCGCAGGCTTGGCAGAAGGTCGACGAGATGCTTGGCAGTGGCGAGATGCCGCCGGAGGACAGCGAGCAGCTTTCTGCGGAGCAGCGAAAGCAGCTTCGCGGTTGGGTGCGGAGCTACCTCAGAACGGAGGCGCGAGCCCGCGCCGGCGATCCGGGACCCGTGGTGCTGCGGCGACTCAATAATTCTGAATTCACGTACACAATCCGTGACCTGACGGGCGTCGAGTTGCATCCGACGCGCGAGTTTCCGGTCGACAGTGCCGCGGGGGAAGGCTTCACCAATACGGGTGACGCGCTGGTAATGTCGCCGGCCTTGTCGAGGAAGTATTTCGACGCAGGCAAGGAGATCGCTCGGCATGCGGTGCTGTTGCCGGATGGATTTCGCTTCTCACCGCAAGCGATGCGGCGCGAGTGGACGGATGAAATCCTTGCGCAGATTCGGGAGTTTTACCAGGAGTTCGTTGAGTCCGTTGATCTTGGAAGCGGTGTCGCCGTCGGCTACATCAACGGCCACGTCGATACTCGACTTGGCCACGCTGGGCGTTTGCCGTTGGAGAAGTATTTTGCCGCGACGCTCGAAGAACGGCACGCGCTCACGACGAGTGGCAAGACAATCGAAGCCGTGGCCCGTGAGCGCGGGCTGAATGCCCGGTATCTCGACACGCTCTGGTCGAGTCTCTCGAGGTCCGACCCATCGCTCCTTTTGGATGGTCTGCGTGCCCGCTGGCGCAGGGCAAAGCCGCAGGACGCCGCTGCGCTTGCTGCCGATGTCACGACTTGGCAAAGGGGGCTGTGGGCGTTCAATCCCATCGGTTTGAAGGGGAGAAAAGGAAGCCGGTCGCAGTGGCTGGAACCCGTCAACCCAATGGTGACAAAACAGGAACTGCGTTTCAGAATCCCCGCGCCGAAGGACGGCGAGGAGCCAAAGGAATTCGTCATTTCGCTGGTCGCGACCGATGCGGGGGACGGCAACGAGCATGACTTCGTCGTTTGGCGGCAGCCACGGTTGGTTGTAAAAGGGAAGCCGGACATTCTGTTGCGCGACTGGGTGACTGCCGACGGCAAAGCGATCGACGCGGCCTCGGTTTGTGTTCGCGCGCCGTCGGTCATCACGATTCGCATTCCCGCCGACTTAGCCGGTCGAGAGCTTGTGACAGCGGCCGCGCTCGAACCGGAAACGGGCGGCGAAGGGAGCGTGCAGGTGGACGTGGTGCCGGGTCCGGCGGAGGCCAAGCCGGGGCTGCTCCCAAGCGAGGTCACCGTGAAGTTCTCGCAAGTGACCCAGGTATTCTCGGATCATCGCAACGTTTCCATCTCGCGACCGATCATCGTCGCCGAAAAGAGCGCGGCGCGCGCCGCGTTCGAGTCGGCAATGAAATCGCACCGCAGCCTGTTTCCTGCTGCACTCTGTTACACGCAGATCGTGCCCGTCGACGAACTTCATACGACCACGTTGTTCTATCGAGAGGACGACCACCTCGTGCGGCTAATGCTCGATGATGCGCAGAAATCTCGGCTCGACCGGCTCTGGCAAGAACTGCGCTTCGTCAGTCAGAGCGCATTGATGCGGGTCGATGTCCTGGAGGACCTCTTGACAGGGATGCGCGGTAATCCTCAATACGCGGGAATCGAACCTCTGCGCGGGCCCGTCAACCAGGCCGCAGTCGCGTTCCGCAAGGAACTCGCCGCCGCCGAACCAAGACAAGTCGACGCGCTCGTTGACTTCGCCAACCGTGCCTATCGCCGCCCGCTGACCGATGTGGAAGCCAGCGAATTGCGCGGCCTGTATCGCCAGCTTCGCGAACAAGAGCTGCCGCATGACGAAGCGTTTCGGTTGACCCTGGCCCGAGTCTTCGTCGCCAGCCCATTCTTGTTTCGCCTCGAAAAGACGCCCGGCGGAACCGCCGCCGCGCCGGTCTCGGATTGGGAACTTGCCAGCCGGCTGAGCTACTTTCTCTGGTCGTCGCCGCCGGATGAGGAGCTGCGCGCGTTGGCTGCCGATAGCACGCTACACACACCCGAGATGCTGGCGAAGCAGGCCCGACGCATGCTGACCGACGCACGTGTGCGACGGCTAGCCAGCGAGTTCGCTTGCCAGTGGCTGGACATCTATGGCTTCGCGGAGAACGTCGAAAAAAGTGAGGAGCTGTTCCCGGAGTTTGCTCGGTTACGT
>CAUZVF010001077.1:0-2836 GCA_963582955.1 Planctomycetota bacterium | reverse complement strand
GAAAGGACGTCAAAATTATGGGAGTCGTCGTGGGAGTCCACCGGATGGTGAGATGAGTGTAGAACGGAATTCATTCCGTTCGCGGTTACATCATTGGTGATTGCAAGGAACGGAATGAATTCCGTTCTACGGTGTTGTGGCATAAGAACCCCGGAATCTTTGAGATTCCGGGGTTCTTTCTCCCTAGTGAGTAAGAACGCGCACAAGTATATAACGCAAAACACGTCCAATGCCCGAACACATCACGATTACGAAATCTCGATCTGAAACCATTCAAGAACTCGGCCAGCGCATCAGCGGGATCGAGCGATCTCGGCAGCAGCCACGCGATGAACAGGAAGTGGTCTCAACAGGTATTGCCGCATTGAATGAACTGCTGCCCACGTCTGGTTTCCGGCCCGGCACATTGGTCGAATGGCTGGCCGAAGACGAAGGCTGCGGAGCTGGCACGTTGGCGTTGATGGCCATCGCGGAAACCGCTCGCACTGGTGGCGCTTTCGTCGTGATCGACAACGACCGAGAATTTCATCCTGTCACGGCGGCTGAGTTGGGAATCGATCTCGCCGACACAATTATCGTCCGTCCCGCCAATAGAAACGACGCCATCTGGTCGTTGGAACAATCGTTACGCTGTCAAGGAGTCGCCGCGGCGATGGGGTGGGTCGGACGGCTGGATTCTCGTGTCTTTCGACGTTTGCAACTGGCAGCCGAAACTGGCGGCGGAATTGGTTTTTTGATGCGTCCGGCCAATGTTC
This sequence comes from Planctomycetota bacterium, assembly GCA_963582955.1. Taxonomy (GTDB): domain Bacteria; phylum Planctomycetota; class Planctomycetia; order Planctomycetales; family Planctomycetaceae; genus CAUZVF01. The sequence goes on along the minus strand of CAUZVF010001077.1, from coordinate 2,081 downwards.
GCGGTGAAGCGTCATGGGCGGACGTGCGGTTGTTGGTTCGGCCATATCAGTTGGCCGTAGCGTGTGTCGAGGTCGCGAAACCCAGTGGTGCGTCCGCGCATGCCGGTCGATCCACAATTCACACCGTGCACGACAACGGCCGGTTAACAAGCGACCGAAGACGCACCAGCAAAACGGCTTGCTTGACAGCACCCTACGCAAAGCAGGCTCAAGTAGCACAGGCGAGCGGTGAGCGTCAGCCCACCGGATTCGCGCCAAACAGTTTTGCCGGTGGGCTAACGCCCACCGCTAGCCAAGATTGTGGTTTCGCTGATTTGTCTGAATCGTCGGGAAGGCGATTGCGAGTCGAACTGCTCTACTGTCGCGACGGAGCGGATGGGGGAGTCATCGAATTGGAAGTCTGTCATGAAACGGGTGTTGTGCGTGTGGCTCCCCAATTGGCCAGTCCAGCGTATTCAGACGTCGCGGCAAGAGCGTGAATCGGACGGTATTGTTATTTACTCAGTCTCGGGAAACCGTGGAGCCCGCGTCGTAACGTGTTCTCGTTCGGCGGTACGGCAGGGTGTTGTCCCCGATATGCCGGTGGCCGAAGCGAAAGCGCTGTCCGGAAAAGGGCCGCGGCATTCTCGATCGGTGCCGAGGTTCGAGCAGTACGATCCCGAAGCCGACTTGCAGGCTCTGCGGCTGTTGGCTCATTCATGCCAGCAGTTCAGCCCGATCGTGGGCATCGAATGTCCGGATAGTCTGCTGCTGAACATCACCGGCTGCACGCATCTGTTCGGCGGAGAACAGCGATTGGCCGAACTGGTCGTGCGAAATTTGCAACAGCGAGGTTTCACGGTCCGAGTCGCCGTGGCCGGCACAATCGGAGCAGCCTGGGCGGCGGCTCATTACGGAGAAAATCTGGGGATTGGAATGGGCATGGGAGGGCGAGGGCGAGGCTCCCGCCGAGCCACGGACAGTTCGCAGGATAACGATCTCTGTTCTGAATCTGGCAAGCGGCTCGGCGGGAGCCTCGCCCTCCCAATCGTCCTGACCAGTGCCGAGCAACAGACACAAGCACTCTGTCGTCTGTCGGTCGAAGCGTTGCGGTTGCCGGACGAAATTTTGCGGACGCTGTACGAACTCGACATCCGCCAGATTGGCCAGTTGCGGAAACTCTCCCGAGCCAGCCTGAAATCGCGGTTCGGGATGGAATTGATCGAACGCATTGACCAGGCCTTTGGCGATGCCCCTGAACTGATCGTTCCCGAACAGCCGCCGGAACCTGTCGAAGCGGATTGGCCATTCGAATATCCCACAGGCGATCGCCGCACGATCGAGGTTGTCTTCCGGCGATTGCTGGAACGGATGGCCGAGAAACTAAAGCCACGGCAGCAGGGCGTTCAACAATTGATGTGCCGGTTGCAATACACCGACGGACAGCCCGATTGCTTTTCGGTGGGACTGGTGCATCCCAGCCTGTCGGTCGATCACTTGTTCGAACTTGTGCATGTCAAATTGGAACGGGTTCACTTTGCGTCGGAAGTGACGAACGTGTTTCTGCGAGCCGAATCGACCGGACCACTGACATCGCAACAGCAGGAAATCATTGATACCGGACTCCATCATCAAGGGTGGCGAGAACTGTCAGTGTTGATCGATCGCATGAGCAACCGGTTAGGTCAGGACTCCGTGCTGCGTCCCCGTCTGTGCGCGGAAGCTCAGCCGGAATACGCCGTGCGGTTGGAACCAGTGATCGCTGTGAAAGTGAGGTCGTTTAACGGCAAGCCGGAGGCGACAGCGTTTGTGAAAAACAGTCGCCTTCGGCTTGCCGTTAAACGGCCACGGCCGGTTCCACGTTTCGCGGCGTTAAATCGTCCCACACGTTTGAAGGCTCAACCAGTGCCGATCGAAGTCATGGCCGTCGTTCCCGAAGGCCCGCCGATTCGGTTTCGATGGAAAAACCGGCAGCACACGGTCGTCCGCTGTTGGGGACCTGAACGTATCGAAACCGGCTGGTGGCGCGGCCGCGAAAACAGATTAACCAGCCGCGGGCTGATTGTTCGGAACGCCGAGAGTTCCAATCAGCACCAAATCCC
>CAUZVF010001076.1:0-2837 GCA_963582955.1 Planctomycetota bacterium | reverse complement strand
CCGATGACCTTTGATGATGTGCAGTTTTTCACGGTCGAAGTGCAGGCTCCGCCTGAAATCTTGCTGGTCGCACCGCGCCGCGCCGACACGTACAACCTGCAGGACGCTTTGGCACCCGAAGAATTAGAGCGGCAGGGAAAGGCACGGTACCGCTGCGAATTTCTGCCATCGCGCGAACTCGAAGACAAGGAACTGGCGAAGTACTCGGCCGTGTGTTTGATCGACGTTCCCTCGCCCAGCGATAAGTCATGGCAAAACCTGCGTTCGTATGTCGAGACTGGTGGAGGGTTGGCCGTTTTCCTAGGCAGCGACCGTTTTTCGAGTTCAACGGGTGTCGATCCGGTGTCTTACAACAGCGAGGCCGCCCAAGCGTTTTTGCCAGCCGAACTGATCGCCGCATTGTCGTTTAAGCCCGCCGAATTTCTTGACGTTGCTAATCTGTCGCATCCTATGTTGAAGAAATTCGAAGACATGGGCGGTGCCGCCGAGCTATCGTCGTCGGCTGTCCGCAGATATTGGAAAGTCGAACCGGCGGCCGATGCGTCGGTGATTGTTGCCTACACGAAGTCGGCATTGCTTCCAGCTCTGTTGGAACGCCCATTCGGAGACGGCCGCACGGTCATGCTGACAACCGGTGCGAATCTGAAAGGCTGGAACGATCTGGCCCGGTCGTGGCAGTTCATCGCTCTTGCCGACCAGATGATGTACTACTTGTCGCACGGAACGGAAACCGACTTCAACTTTACTGCCGGCGAGGACGTTCTGATCCGCACCGACCGCGAGAATCCCATCTTTCGATATTTGCTGCGGAAGCCGGGCTTCCAACAATTGCCGGGCGAAGTGCCCGTTGGCGTGACACTGTTTTCCGTTGGAGCGGCTGATCAGTTGGGACATTACGAAGTTGTCGGAGCTGATCCGAAATCGAAATTCCGCACGGGATACAGTGTTAATCCGTCGGTCAAGGAAAGTGACTTCACGCGACTGACCGAATCCCAAATGAACAACCTGTTCGGTAAAGATCGTTTCAGCGTGGCCCGCGACATCGAAGGATTGACTCGCCGGGTGACGGCGGGACGATTGGGACGCGAAGTGTTTCCCGAATTGCTGACGCTGCTGATCATCGTGTTTTGTGCCGAGCATCTCGTCTCGAATAGATTCTACAACGCCGACCAAAATGTAACGCATGAAACTGATCGTTGAACCAATCTGGTCTTGGCCTGTCTGCCTGCTCGTTGCCGTCGGGCTGGTTGCGATGGTGCTGATCTTGTATCCGCCGCGCGTGCGCCATTTGCCGGCGTTTTCACGTCGAATGCTGCTGGGCTTGCGATTGATTGCCGTGCTGGCGTTGGTATTTGCAATGTTCCGTCCCGCGATTCACGTCACGGAAACCGACAACAAGTCGGCTGTGCTGTTCGTGCTGGGTGATGCCAGCCGCAGCATGAATACGAAAGACGGGCCGGGCGGAATCTCACGCCGCGAAGCTCTGTTAAAAACACTGAATGACTGCAAAGATCAGATTGCGGAACTCAAGAACAAATTCGACATTCGCATGTTCGATTACGACAAAGAATTACGGGCCGTGGAAAAAATGGAACCGACGGCGGAAGGCGACCAGACGGCCATGGGTTTCATGATGGAGTTGCTACTTCGCGAAACACAGAGCCAACGCATGATCGGCGTCGTGATGGCGGGCGACGGAGCCCAGCGCGCTCGCCCACCTTTCGATGCCGACCCGCGAGGCATGGCGCGACGATTGGGAGAACTGCAAATTCCCGTCTTCACAATTCCGTATGGCGCATCGGGATTAACGGAATCCACACTCGACATCATGCTTGAGGATTTGCTGGTCGACCAACTGGTCTTCGAAAAAAAGACGGTACCGGTGCAAGCAAAAATCCGCGTGGTCGGAGCGGCCGGACGTGAGTTCACCGTGCAGTTGACGATCGAAGATCTCGCCAGCGCGAAACCGGGCCAATCAGGAGAAATGAGAGTTCCGGCGGGTAGCAAGAATGCTCAGCCAGTAAAACGTCTGCCCGGTACGGCCCGCAACGCAGCCGTGTTGTCGGTCGAATTGTCGTTCATCCCTGAAATTCCCGGCGAATACAAACTGGCGATGGAAGTCGTACCGCTCGACGGCGAACTGATCACTCACAACAACCGCATTGAAACTCTGATCACCGTGCAAAAAGGAGGAATAAAAGTCGCGTATTTCGATAAGTTTCGTCCGGAACTGCGAGCCGTCCGCTTGTTGCGGAACTCCGAGAACATCCAGCTCGATACGAAGATTGTCCGATCGGGCCAGTTCAAAAGACTGACGGAAATCGAAGACGAGTGGTTCGAACGCGGCCGATACGACGTGTATCTGATCGGTGACGTTCCGGCCGACGTGTTCGGACGCAAGCATCTGGCCGAACTGAAGAAACGGATCGATGAAGGTTCCGGCTTGATGATGATGGGCGGCTTTCGCAGCTTCGGACCGGGCGGTTACGCCGACACGCCATTGGCGGATGTCTTGCCCATCGCGATGAGTCCCGCGGATCTTCAGACGGGCGACGAGATCAGTCCCGAATTGCATCACTTGGACGACCAAGCCATGATTCCCACGGAAGCCGGGCTGCAACATTACGTCATGCGGCTCGATCCGATCTCGCGTCAAAAGAATAAGGCACTTTGGCTCAAACTGCCGCCGCTCAGCGGAGCCAACAGCCTTCGCGAGAAAAACGATTTCGTCGAGATTTTGGCCGAATCCGATGAAGGCATTCCGCTATTGTTTGCTCAGCCGGCCGGCAAATCGCGAGTCATGGCATTCGCCGGCGACACGACCTACCTGTGGATGC
>CAUZVF010001075.1:0-2838 GCA_963582955.1 Planctomycetota bacterium | reverse complement strand
CGATGCGTTGGATGTCTTCGACCGATTGAAACTGTTCGGTGCGGACGTCGATGATTCCCATGCCAACGCCCAGATGATCGGGCAGCAGTTTCAGGTCGCTGACGTCGCCCGTTCCTGGGTAGGCGAATTCCAGGTTGACTCGGTCGGCTTTCAATCCGGCCAGCCGCGGCAGAATCGGTTTGTAATCGCCCGTCACGTCGCTTTGACGTTTGTAGACGCTGTGGCAACAGTGTAAATGCACTTCAGCTTGCAGCCCGTCGGCGATGCGGTTGATCGATTCGATGGCTTGCGGCATTTGTTCGTCGATGTTCCAGTCGCGGCGCAACCGTTCGTCGTGCGAGGACTCGCCCGTCATCAATTCCCGGTCACAGAAGTAAGTCAACGCGGGGTCATCCAATTGCACGATGTCGATTCCGGCGTCGGCCACCGCCACGGCCTCGCCCGCGAGGATTTCCGTCAGATGTTCCATGAAATGCTGCAGCGTCGGGTACGCGTCACGGCTGTAATCTTCGTGCCAGTACCGCACGGCGATCAGAAATGGGCTCGGCAGCGCGAACTTCGTGCAACGGTCGGTGTTTTCGACGAGGAATCGCGCGTCAGCCGCGAACACCGGTTTGTCGGCCTGCATGCGAGCGACCACAACGTCGGTGAACTTGATTTCACACTGGTGATGGAATTTGCGGACTTTTTCAAAACCGCCCACGCGAGTCAGAAACTCACCAATGTATTGCGTACGTCGCCACTCGCCGTCGCTGACAACATCCAACCCTGCTTGTTCCTGCAATCGAATCGCGAATCGGACGACATCGTCGATTGCTGCTTGAAATCGATCGGGAGCAAGTTGCTGGCGGCGAGCAATCAGATCACGTACAAACTGCGGCCGCGGCAACGATCCGATCGGCTGCGTATAGAACCGAGGAAGTCGCGAAGTCGTATGAGTTCTCATGAGAGCAACAGTTCCATCCCTTTTGTCAGCAGTCCATCGGTCTTCGAATTACTGAAGGCGACGCTGACTTCGTAGCCGCCGTTGGCGTATTCCTCTTTGATCGGAATGTACCACGGCCCGCCGTCTCCGTAGGCCGCCGTTGCCACGAATTTTTCGGGTTGCATTTTCTGAGCCCGCAGTTGGTACTCGATGAAACATTCCGCCGGCAAGTTCATCATGCGGACATGGCCAATGTTCAAGGAACTCAGCACGATCGGTATCCGTTGCTTCGCGCGTCGCAGCCACGCCAATGTGTACGACGGACGGTTGCGGCTAACGACGGCGTTGTCTTTGTTGTTGATCTGTTTTTCCAATACGTCGGCCGAGAAAACATCATTCGCCGGGGGTAGCAGTTCGACGGTTTTCCAGATGGCGTTTCCGACAGGCACGGGTATCAGGTTTTCTTCCGAGCGGACGATGCCTTCGTAAACGCGCCGAGTCAGCACGGGCCGCGCCTCTTTCGAACCGTCATTGTATTTGCCGGCGGCGATGTTGCCGGCACAACCAGTGAGATAAATGTGTGTACAACCGGGATCATCCCGTTGCCGCTGCTTACGAGCCAATCCGGAAAAGTCGCTGGTAACTCGTCCGTCGGCGTAATAGCTCATGGGATGCGTCGCGTAGTAATGACACGACACGATCTTCTTGTCACCGGAATAAAATGCGACCGTCTTCAGCCACGGGTCGATCAGCCCTTCCGTCAGCGCTCGTAGTTTCGGGTCCCGGCAACTGCTGCCCCGCATGGCCTTCACGCGGCCGTTCTCGTCGCGATAGATTCGGCGATTCGAGGCGACTTTCTCCACTTTCCCTTGGCTGCTGGCAACATGAGTGATCCGTTCGGCCTTGGGGATTGCCGCCGTCACCGCCTTCTTGGCCCGATCCAAACACGCATTGAAAAAGTCGACATCAACAATGTGCGGCAAGTCACCTTGAGCCGCGACAATTCGCTCGGCTTCCAGACAAACGAACGGAGCATTGTGCTGATGCACGCACTGCACGGCGACTCGGTCGGGTGTCGTTCCGGCTGCCTCGGCCAACGCTTTCCGCCATTCAACGTGAGCCTCGTTCAACAGGCCGGTCCAATCGACCGCGCACAGCACGACTGGTTTGCCGGTGCCGAGCAATACAAAGCCGATCGCGTCCAACGAATCGTCGACGACTTCAACCGGCTTAATCCATCCGCCGCAGCACGAGTGCCCGATCGGCGGTGTCACGTCAAATCGAAACGGTGCGATGCTCAGTCCGCGTTCGTCATCGGAACGCAACTCGTTGCCAAACCCAACTCCGGCCGCCAATGTCCAACCGGAAGCCGTGGTTGCCAATGTTTGCTTCAAGAAGGAACGTCGGTTCGATTGAGTCATGGTTGTCCCTCGGGCCTGAGAATGCGTAACGCATCAAGAGTACCCGAAGAGACTCGTAACAAACAACGCGTTGACGTTCGAATGAGCCCTTTGCCGAAGCAATGGATGGACGTCAAAGATCGATCGTGTTGTTCGATCGGTTGTCGCGGCGCGACTGCCGACATTCAAGCCCGTGCAGTTCCGTAAGGTCAAGCCGCGCGACGGCGACGACGGCGGCGGCGACGGGAACGTTCGGGCATTTCAAGAATGTCCGGGTCTTCGCCTTCCGAAACGAGCGAGCCGGCCATCAAGCGATAGAAGAACAACAACACAAAAGCGCCGATGGATGCGGCCACGAACCCCATCATGCTGATCGGCGAGAGTCTCTTCATCTCGAATGCGAACATGGCGATGCCACAGCCGATCACGCTTCCGCCAATTCCAATCATCAGCGTCACGAGTGCTCCACCGGGATCTCGGCCGGGCATGATGGCTTTGGCGGACAGCCCGACC
>CAUZVF010001074.1:0-2839 GCA_963582955.1 Planctomycetota bacterium | reverse complement strand
AATCCGTGTTTCGGCAGCTCGGTTCGTGAAATTCCAATGGGACCGTGCAGATTTCGCACACGACTGCCATCGATCACGAATCGGATGCCAATGCCGATGACAGCGACAACGCCGACTGCCGCAAACAATTGGAGTGCACGGGTCACGGTTTACAACCTCACATTCTATTTCAAATGCACCTCGTGCACGATCACCTGAGTCTCATTCCCATGTTCGTCGCCTTGAAATAGCACAACGGTGCTGCGTTCACGATTCCGTTGGTTGTTCAACCTCGGATTCCGCCAAGTTCTTCAGCTTTTGAAAGCTGTCCTCGTGTTGTTTCCGCGACGACTTTCGAAGCAACGGCGCCATGATCAGGCCGATGATCTTAAACAGGCCCTTGAATTGAATGTCGGTGTCTTGAGTCAGACGTGTGCGGCCTCCGAGATCCTCGAGTCGATATTCCAAAAACAACTTGAAGCCTGACCCGTCAATCTCCAAATTCCATTGCCGATTTGGTTCGTATTCGGTAATCAGGCCGAACATCTCCATGCGACGGCCGTTTTCGACATAGACTTGCCGAAATGTCGAGCCGACCTTTTCCTCGGTCACTTCTAGATTTTCGTTCTCGACAATGTTGGGGACCCATTGCATGACTCGCTCTGCATCTTCGAGCCAGCAAAAAACGCGTTCGGGAGAGGCATCGATTTCGATTGACAGGCTGCTCTTCATGGTTGTGATCTGCGATGTTGTTTTACTTTAAGTCACCGGTCTTCACCATGCTATAGACGCATGGCACCAGAAACAGCGTCAGAAACGTCGAGACCAACATGCCGCCGATGACCGCGCGGGCCAGCGGGATCATGGCTTCTCCGCCGGGGGCAAAATTGACTGATAGCGGCAACATCGAGGCGACCAGTACAAACGCGGTCATCAAGATCGGACGCAGGCGAATTTGAGCGGCTTGCAATGCGGCCGTGCGTGCGTCATGGCCCTGCTGTCGCAGATGGTTGGCGAATTCCACCAACAAGATGCTGTTGTTCACCACGACGCCGATCATCATCAGCGTCCCCATCAGCGATTGGATGTTGAGCGTCGTTCCCGTGACGTACAGCATTGCGAGTACGCCGGAAAGTCCCAGCGGTACGGCCAGCATGATGATCAGCGGATCGAGGAACGAACGAAACTGCGCCAGCATCACAAGATAAACCAGCACAGCCGCGACGACGATGCCCAGACCCAGCATGCGGACTCCGGACCGCATGGTTTGCACGGGTCCGCGGACGGTGAGCGTCACACCGGATTCTTTTGGCAATTCCGCGAGTGCCCGTTCCACATCCGCCGCGACGGAACCAACGTCACGGCCGGCAACGTTCACGAACACGTCGTTGACGCGGGCGATGTTGTAATGAGCAATCTCGCCGGGAATGTTCACCCGCCGCACGGTCGCGATATTCGACAACGGGATCGTCACTGGGCCGTTCGGTGTACTGAGCGAAAGCGGGATGTTGCGGATTTCGTCCAGCGATTTCACTTCGTTCGTTTCGTACTGGACTCCCATGAAGAAATCGACACCCTTTTCGGGGTCGATCCAGATTGTCGGCGAGTATCCAACGCTCGAACCGAGCGCCGTGAGAATTGTTTCGGCGACTTGCTTCTGATCCAGACCGAGAAATCTGGCACGCGTGCGGTCGACCTGCACGTCGAGTTGTGGGTAATCGAGCGCCTGCGCGATTTGCACGTCAACAGCACCGGAGATTGGCTTCAGCTTTTCGACAACTTGCTGAGCCACCTCGGCGCATTTGCTAAGCGTCCCGGCTGAAACCTGCACGTTGATCGGAACCGGCACGCCCTCATTCAGAGCCATGTTCACAATACCGCCGCTAACAAACAGAAACCGATCGTGGGGGTAATCCTGTTTCAGCTTCTGGCGCAACCGGCCAACATATTCTCGCGAGCTGGTCGAACGCCCGTGCTGTACCAGATTGACGATTAAGTACGCCGTGTCGGGTCCTGAATTCGAACTGAGAATTGTCGAAAAACCGGCACCCTTGCCGACCGGCATTCCAATGTTCGAAATGATCGTTTCGATCTCACGTTCGGGGATCACCTGCTTGATCGTGTCTTCAATGCGCGCGACGAGCTTCTCGGTTTCCTCAAGCCGTGTTCCGGGACGTGTTTTCAGTCGCAGCTCGAAGGTTCCAGCGTCGACTTCGGGAAACAGCTCGGACCCAATCCTCGGCAACAACAGCAGCGATCCGGCGACAACGACGATCATCAGCAAAACGACGGCGAACGGAACTTTCAGGGCAACGTTTAATAAGCGTCCGTAAAGCGTGAGTGGCGGGTCAAGAGCAGATTCCGGCTCGGCGGGTGCCTCGCCCTCCCCCTCGCGCCTGACCGCGCCCTCCCGTGACGCTGTGAACTTTGACCGCAGAAAACGTGCACAGAACACTGGAATCACCGTCATGGCGATGACGTATGACGCACCGATCGTGGTGACGGCCGCGACAGACAGCGGTTCGAATAGGTACTTGATCATGCCGCTCAGGAAGATCGCCGGAATGAACACGGCCAGTGTTGTGATGGTTCCCGCCAGCACGGGCATCGCGACTTCGGCAGTTCCGTCGCGGGCCGCATCAATCGACGATTTGCCCATCCGCAGATGGCGAATCACGTTTTCGACGACGACGATGCCCGCATCGACGACCGTACCGATGGCCAGCGCGATTCCGCCCAGCGTCATCACGTTGATGGTGTTGCCCGTGAAATAGAATCCAAATCCACCGATCAAAATCGACAGGAAGATCACCGAAACGATGGCGACCGTCGGCAGAAACTGCCGCAGGAACACGGCCAC
>CAUZVF010001073.1:0-2839 GCA_963582955.1 Planctomycetota bacterium | reverse complement strand
AGGCGGCGATTTTTCCGCCGAATCCGCCACCGATTTCCATCGGAACGACTTTGACCCTCGACACGGGCATGTCCATGAGTTTGGCCACTTGCTCGCGGACCCAAAACGTCGACTGCGTGCTGGTCCAAATTGTCAAATGTCCGTCGGAATTCCACAGTGCGGTTGCGGTGTGTGGTTCGATGTAGCCTTGATGGACGGTTGCCGTACTAAATTCACGCTCGACAACGACACTGGCGCCCGCGAAACCTTGCTCGATGTCGCCGACTTCGTAATGAAAGTGCTTGGCAACGTTGTTGGGTGTGTCGCCGGTGACGCCGCCCGGCATTTCCTCGGTGCGCACATCGTCGTTGAGCAGCGGCGCGTCGTCTCGCATGGCTTGCCGCACATCGAGCACATGCGGCAGTGCTTCGTATTCAACCTCGATCAGTTTTGTGGCTTCCCAGGCGATGTGAACGTTGTCGGCGGCAACAGCCGCGACGGCGTGCCCTTTGTAAAGCACTTTGTCACGAGCCAACGCGTTCTTGGCTAGGTGGAACAGGCTGTTGGGCTGACCGGCAAACTCGTAGGTGCGATCTTTGGATTCGGGGAAGTCGGCATGAGTGACCACGGCACGCACTCCCGGCAGCGCCTCGGCCTTCGATGTGTCGATCGATTTGACCAATGCATGCGGATGCGGGCTGCGCAGCGTGGCACCGAACAGCATCCCGCTCAGTTTGATGTCGGCTCCGTATCTCGCGCGGCCGGTGACCTTGTCGGTGCCGTCATGCCGGATCGGCCGAGTGCCCACGACGTTGTATTTGACCGTCGAACCGACTTCGACCATGCGGAAGTTGCCGTCAGCTCCGCCAGGGAACTTGACAATTTCATATTGTTTTTCGGATGAGGAATCGGCTTCAAGCGTTTGATTTTCAACAGTCGCCATCAGACAGTCACCTCCTCTTGTGTTTTCGAATTCGAGCAATCGCCGGCCGCGTCTTGGACGGCCCGGACGATTTTATCATAGCCTGTGCAGCGGCACAGATTTCCCGCCAGCGCGAAACGGATTTCGTCTTCGCTGGCGTTGGGATTCTTGGCCAGCAATGCCTTCGCCGACATGATGAAGCCCGGCGTGCAGATGCCACATTGCAAGGCGGCGTTGGTGAGGAACGCATTCTGAATCTCATGCAGGCCGTCAGCGGGTGCGACGCCTTCGATCGTTTCCAACTCGGCTCCATCGATTTCGACAGCGAGGATCAGACAGCTATCAACCGGCCTGCCATCCAAGAGTACGGTGCAGGCTCCGCAGTTTCCGTTCGAGCAGCCCTCTTTCGTGCCGATCAGATCGAGTGAATCGCGGAGGACTTCGAGCAATGTCTGTCGAGGCTCGCACAGGAATTCGGCGGGCTGACCGTTGATTGTTGCCGCGACGATACGTTTCTTTGCCATGTTGTCGATCCGTATTCTGTTTTGTCTCGTGTTCGTGTTGTCCGAAGCCGAGCTTCAGTGAGTCGCGTTCGCAAGCTGAGCTTGGGAACAAGTCGAATATAGTTTTGGAACTGCTTTTAATGCCCAATTCGATCGTCAGTTGTTTCACCGCGTGCTTGGGCGATCGCGGTCTTGAGAACTCGTTCGCTGAGCACGCCTGTCAGATGCAGACGAAATTCTTTCGTTCCTCGCATGTCGTCGATCGGTCGTGCGATGCCTCGCACCAATTCGGCCGCATTGCCGATTGTCTCATCGTTGACGGGTTTTCCGGCCAGGTATTCGCCGGCTTCGGCGGCAAACAATGGTGTCGCGGCGACCGCGCCGACTCCGATGCGGGTCGAAACAAAGTTTTCGCCGCTTTCATCGAGTTCGACCGCAGCGCCGATACCAACAACGGCGATGTCCATTTCGTACCGTGGAATGAATCGTCGGTAATGCGATCCGCTATTTGTTGGCCGGGCTGGGAACTTCAATTCGACAAGCAGCTCGCCCGGTCGCAACATATTTTGACCGGGACCGGTGCAGAATTCCGCTGCCGGGATTTCACGGTTTCCGTTGGCACCGGCGATCACGCATGTCGCGTCGAGCGCGATCAGTGACGGCGTTGAATCGGCCGCCGGACCGGAATTGCACAGGTTGCCGCCCACGCTGGCGCGGTTCTGGATTTGCACGCCGCCGATGATATGGCAGCTATCGGCAAGAGCTTTGTAGGCCGTTGCGACGGCGTCGTTTTCGTAAATCTGATAGCAGGGAACAGCGGCACCCAATCTGAAGCCGTCGTCTGACAGTTCAAATACATTCAGTTCTGGTATCTTCTTGATATCGACGACAAAATCCGGTTCCAGCCGTGCTGTGCGGATATGGTCGATCAAATCGGTTCCGCCCGCCAGCGGCCGGGCTGATCCGTTGTGTTGGCTCAGCAGCGAGACCGCGTCGGTCAGCGATGTGGGTGATTCATATTCAAAGTCGCGCATCTTGGTCTGTTCCCTTGGTTGCGAAATTGGCCGCCGAGGCCGGAAGGCAGCGAACCACAGCGGCCGGCCAACGTCGCATCATCTCATCAACGATTTCTGATGATAGATTAACGGGCAAATTTCGCACGGCAACCCAACGCGTAAGTCGGTGTTCGCCACCTCAGCCCACTTCGCGGACAAAGCCTACTGTTTTGGCACAGCAAAGAATTAGCGTTGGTAGAATCAGCCGGTACGCGCCAGCGTCCGGTTATCGCGCGGAAACCGTGGGCTAGCGCCCAATGGCACTCACTTTGGATTTTCACCCTCCTTTGGGAGGGTCGCGAGGGACGAGCGGGGAGGGACGAGCGTTGCAATTTGACGCAAGACGATTGACTTCGATCAACCCTCCCCGGCCGCTACCG
>CAUZVF010001072.1:0-2840 GCA_963582955.1 Planctomycetota bacterium | reverse complement strand
AGGCCGAGGTAGAGCGTCAGGACGTAGAAGAATCCGATGCTGGCGATGCCGACGATCGTGCTCTTGCGTGCGGCCGCTGCGTCTTTGACCGTGTAATAACGAATCAAAATGTGTGGCAGCGAGGCCGTGCCGCAGAACAACGCCAGCATCAACGAAAGGAAATTCAATTTGTTGATAAATTTGTCACTTCGAATCCCTTTGAATTTGGGATGTTCGCCCGGGCGAAGGATGTGGATACCTGGTGTTGGCTTTTGAAAGTAGACAGTTGTTTCGGCATCGTCGGCTTCCTTTATCTTTTTTGACTTCCCCCACAAGATGACTTCGCTTTCCTGCAGCGTGCTGAAAAAAGACAGCGGTCCAAGCGGTCCCGTTTTGTCTTTGCCATCGGGCAGCTTGCTGATGTGGCCGACGGGATGCAGTTCTGGCTCGCCCTTCTTTTTGCCTTTGGGCTCGCCGTTGACGAGTTCAATGTCGTCTTTGGTGATTGTGCGAGTTTGTGCTTCGTAGAGGACGAACTTTCCCGCATCATTACGATTGAGACTCCAAACCGAGACCGTGCTGGCGCCACTTTCTTTAATTTGCACGAATGGCCTGCCGCGCCACGCTGCCGATAGGGGTACGATTTCCGAGCCAGCTAGTTGCTGCATTGCGGCGACGTCGCCAAGTGTGACAAGCCACGCCGCCACGTCGCTTGACTCGGTTGTTTCGGCGCGTACGACCGGATCGTCAGGCCATGGCGTCGTTCCGTCGTCGTACTCTTTGAGTTCCTGTACCGAAATTGGTTGACCATCGAGCGAGCCCATCGAGCGGAACTCGTATCCGTCGGCACCGCCTTTTGCTGTTGAAAAACCGCGTGCCAAGATCATAACCGTCAGCACAGCACTGAAGATGACGAGCAGCGATCCTTTCAGAAATTGCACCCATGTCGTGGAAACCATGCCGGCCGTCACGACAATGATGATCACCGTCGTTCCGACAATCACGACACCTTGCCAATGTTCAAATCCGAGCAGCGGCTGTATCAGAACACCCGCGCCGACCATCTGAGGGATCAAGTAAAAGATACTGACCGCCAAGGTGCTGATTCCGGCGGCCAGCTTGATGCCGCGCGAATTGAATTTCGCGTCGAGTGCGTCGGCGAAGGTGAATTTTCCTAACCGCTTGATTGGTTCAGCGACAACAAATAACGCCACAATCCAACCGGCCAGATATCCGATTGAGTAAAGAAATCCGTCGTAACCATAAAAGGCGATCATGCCGCAGATGCCAAGAAACGACGCCGCCGAAAGATAATCACCGGCGAATGCGATGCCGTTGACGAACCACGGAATCTGGCCGTGCGCAGCAAAGTAACCCTCCGACGACTTGGCCCGCTTGCCCAGATAGAAACTCAGGCCCAGCGTGATGCCAACAAAGATGCAGAAGACGATCACGGCCTGGTTGGAAGCTTCGTAGATCATTTCTTGGCTTCCTCCTCAGCCGAGCCGCCGTCTTCCGTCTTGCACAGGAATCCGTAAATGAGCGCCAGTACAACTGCTGCGATGATCAGCCCAAATCCATAGAGAATCGCGAGATTGACGCCGGCAATTGGCATCAATTCCATCGTTTCGGCGCCAAATGCGTTTAAGAACACAAAGCCGCCATAGAGCAACAAATAGATTCCGAACAATATGAATCCAACACGCGCGTTTCGCGATTCCATAGATTCCTCACTGCCAACGATTCCGTGATTCGGATGTGAAGTTTAACGGCAAGCCGAAGGCGACGGTGTTTCGTCGCGCGTCTTCAAAATCTGCAGACGCAGTCGCCTTTGGCTTGCCGTTAAACTAGGGATTCGTATACTAACGAAGCGAAAGAGGCAAAGCCATTCACGCCACTTCTGGTACGTTTTTGCAACACACGATGGGGTGCAACCGATGCGACTTTTTGAAGGGACGGCATTCGACCGACCGCCACGTTGCGAGCAGTGCGGCGAATTAGAAGAAGCATGCACCTGTCCGCCCGAACCTGCACACCGGATTCCCCCAGAACGACAGACCGCCCGCTTGTCGGTCGAAAAAAGAAAAAAGGGCACAGTCGTCACGGTCATTCGCGGCTTGCCGGCGGAAGGAAACGATTTGCCGGGATTGCTAACGCAACTCAAGAACCATTGCGGAGCCGGCGGCGGAACGAAAGACGAATGGTTAGAAATCCAAGGTAATCATTTGAATCGCATCCGCGGTTTTCTCGCGCAATTGGGTTATCGAGTGAAGGGCTAAGAACGTGTTTTGAAATTCGTACGATGGCTCTCCGAAGCCGTCGCTTTTTCATTCTCCAGCCGGCATTCGACGGGCTCGGAGGCCCATCGTACAAGTCAAACGCGGACTCAGGAGGAATTCTAAAACACGTTCTAAGCCTAGTGGTTCGTAATGAACTCATTCGAATTCAACAATGCCCAAAACACATCTTGCATTCCCTGGATCGCGTCGCGGTTTCCTCGGGATTGGTAGGCGTTGTTGAAGTTGTTCATTTCCGATGAAGTCGGCTTTCGCGACAACGTGACCAGAAAGAGAGTTTCTATTTTTTGCGGAATCGACTTTCTCAGTGAACTTGCCGCCCGATTCGTCGGACGCGACGAATTGCGGCGAGGCCGGCGTTTCTTTTTTGATTTTTTTGAGGACGCCAGTTTCCCAGTTGGCGATTCCAGCAAGCGGCGTAGGAAGGCTCCTTGTCCGCCATTGAGCGCGTTCCCCATCAGTTGGCCGTTCATCATCACCAGTGCCTGCGGAATCGTGCCATTGAACGTCGTTGATTCGTCGTTTTCATCAGTTCCGAATGTCTGCACGAATTGCCGCAACCAA